>JAUNBH010000061.1 GCA_030527165.1 Clostridia bacterium | reverse complement strand
TGTGGGCGCTGCGCGCCCCCGCCCGCCCCCCCCCGACTGAAGCGCTTCCCGCCGGGGCGGGAAGCGCGGCGCGGCGCAGGGCAGGCTGCAACGCCGAATAATATAGGAAAAAAGGCAAAAACTGCGTTGACACGGACGAGCTCATGTGATAAAGTAATCGAGCACCCCTCTGGGGGCTTATTTTGAGTATGCAATTTGCTGCGGGACATCGCGGCGAATGGGAGGGCAACAATGCGCGTTAAGATAACACTGGCCTGCAGCGAATGCAAGCAGAGAAACTACAACACCTATAAAAACAAGAAGAACGACCCTGACAGGTTGGAGTTCAGCAAGTATTGCCGTTTCTGCCGCAAGCACACCATCCACAGGGAAGCAAAGTAATAACGGAGGGCGCAATGAGTAATAACAACACAAAGCTCGCGAAGAAGGAACCGTCAAAGAAGCCGAATTTCTTCCGCGCCATCGGAAATTTCTTCAAGCGCATAGGCTTGTACTTCAAGGGCGTCTGGGGCGAGGTCAGGAAACTGAGCTGGCTCACGGGCAAGGATCTCGTAAACGCATGCCTCACGGTTTTGGTGTTCGTTGCGTTTTTCTCCATAATCATTGGCCTGCTCGACTTGGCGTTTGACGCGGGCATGATCGCGCTCAACACGCTCGGGCAGTAAGCGCGCAGGTGGCGGAGATGGAGCACAGGCCCGACGAAAACACTGGCGCGGTAGCGCGGTGGTATGTCATTCACACCTATTCCGGGTACGAGAAGAAGGTGACTGACAGCATACTTAAGGCAGTGGAAAACCGCGGGTGGCAAGACAGGATACTCGAGGTCAAGTTCCCCACGGAGGAAGTTACCGAAGTGCGGGACGGAAAGACGCGCAAGTATCAGCGCAAGATATTCCCCGGCTATGTAATGGTGAAGATGCTGATGGACGACAACACTTGGTACGTCGTGCGCAACACCAGGGGAGTGACGGGGTTTGTAGGTCAGCCGTCGAGGCTGGTGCAGGCGGGCTCCAAGGACGATAATTACGACCACCGCCGCCCCATACCGCTTACCGACGAGGAAGTTACGGCAATGGGCGTGGAGCGCATAGCGCTCAATGTCAAGTACGACGTCGGAGACACGGTGACCATAGTGGCGGGCCCGCTGAAGGGCTTTACCGGCAGGGTGAAGAGCATCGACCAGGAGGAGCAGAAGGTCAAGCTCATAGTCAGCATGTTCGGCAAGGACACCACGGCGGAGTTGGACTTCGTGGAAGTTCAGCAGATAGATTAGTGTGCGACCCGAGAGGGTTTCATAGTGGGAGGCCGCGAAGCATGGCATTCGCGTCCGCTCGCACCACATTTTATTTAGGAGGAAAAACACATGGCGAAGAAGATCACAGGCTCTGTAAAGCTGCAGATACCTGCCGGTAAGGCGACGCCGCAGCCGCCCGTTGGCCCTGCTTTGGGTCAGCACGGCGTGAACATCATGGGCTTCTGCAAGGAGTTCAACGAGAGAACAGCCAAGCAGGCCGGTCTTATCATTCCGGTAGTAATAACCATCTACCAGGATCGTTCGTTCACCTTTATCACCAAGACCCCGCCCGCGGCCGTGCTTATCAAGAAGTCGTGCGGCTTGGACAAGGGTTCCGGCCGTCCCAACAAGGAGAAGGTCGCGACGATAACTCAGGCTCAGGTGCGCGAGATAGCGGAGCTGAAGATGCCGGACCTCAACGCCGCTTCCGTCGAAGCCGCGATGCGCATGGTAGCCGGTACGGCGCGCAGCATGGGCGTAACCGTAGTCGACTGATGGGAACAAGTGGGAGACAGCAGTCGTTAACACCACAGGGAGGAAAGATATTATGAAGCATGGTAAGAAGTATATTGAGAGCATGAAATCCATAGACCGCATGAAGCTCTACGATCCGGCGGAAGGCCTGGAGGCGGTCATTGGCACATCCAAGGCGAAGTTCGACGAGACCGTCGAGGCGCACATCCGTCTGGGCGTAGACCCCAGGCACGCAGACCAGCAGGTTCGCGGCGCGGTGGTGCTGCCCAACGGCACGGGCAAGACCGTGCGCGTACTCGTATTCGCAAAGGGTGACAAGGCGCGTGAAGCCACGGACGCCGGCGCCGACTTCGTGGGCGACGACGAGCTGGTGAGAAAGATTCAGACTGAGAACTGGTTTGGATTTGACGTCTGTGTCGCCACGCCGGACATGATGGGTACCGTCGGCCGCATAGCGCGTATACTGGGCCCGAAGGGTCTCATGCCTAACCCCAAGAGCGGCACTGTTACTATGGACGTCGCCAGGGCGATAGCGGATATCAAAGCCGGTAAGGTGGAGTACCGCGTAGACAAGACGAGTATAGTGCACGTACCCATAGGCAAAGTATCGTTTGGCACCGAAAAGCTCCTTGAGAACCTCAACACCCTCATGGACGCCATTATAAAGGCCAAGCCGCAGGCGGCGAAGGGCACTTATATCAGGAGCCTGGTCATAGCGACTACCATGGGGCCGGGCGTCAGGTTTAACGGTCAGAAGTTCTAAATATCCCTACAGACGGACACAATGTCAGGGCGCCGCTTGCGCGGCGCCCTTGTCGCGCGCAAACATTGTGACAACCGGTCGGATATATGGTATAATTGGGAGTGGCAAACCATATTAAACGATAAACGTCAAGGAGGGGAATAATGGGACTGATTAAAGCGGCGGTTGGAGCGCTGGGAGGCACACTGGCCGAACAGTGGCGCGAGTACTTTTACTGCGAAGCCATGAGCACCGACGTGCTCGTGAGGAAGGGGCAGAAGCGCACGACATCGAGGACGAGCAATACAAAGGGCGATGAGAACATAATCAGCAACGGTTCGATAGTTGCCGTAAACGAAGGCCAGTGCATGATGATAGTCGAGCAGGGCGCGATATGCGAGTTCTGCGCGGAGCCTGGCGAGTTCGTATGGGACAGCTCCACAGAGCCCACCATGCTGTACGGCGGCTTTGGCAAGGGCCTGAAGGGTTCCTGGGAGACGTTTAAGCGGCGTTTCACCCTTGGCGGCGACACGGGCAAGGACCAGCGAGTATACTTCTTCAATACCAAGGAGATAGTCGGCAACAAGTACGGCACCGCCAATCCCGTACCGTTCAGGGTAGTAGACAAGAACGTGGGACTCGACATGGATATAGGCATCAAGTGCTATGGCGAGTACTCTTACAAGCTGACTGACCCCATACTCTTCTACAAGAACGTGAGCGGTAACGTGACGGCGGATTACACGAGGACGCAGATTGACAGTCAGCTGAAGTCCGAGCTGTTGACCGCATTGCAGCCGGCATTCGGCAGAATCTCGCAGATGGGCATACGTTACAGCTCGTTGCCCAACCACACCGAGGAGCTGGCGGACGCGCTGAACGACGTGCTGTCCAGAAAGTGGTCGGAACTCAGGGGCGTGGCTATCGTGTCATTTGGCGTGAGCTCCGTTACGGCCAACGAGGAGGATGAGGCGACCATCAAGGAGCTGCAGAAGAGTGCAGTGTTCCGCGATCCGACAATGGCTGCCGCGCATCTGGTGGGCGCTCAGGCGGAGGCGATGAAGTCCGCCGCAGCCAACGAGAACGCCGGGCCGTTCATGGCGTTTGCGGGCATGAACATGGCTCAGAGCGCGGGCGGTACTACCGCTCAGAACCTGTACCAGATGGGAGCGCAGCAGCCGCAGCAGCCACAGCAGCCACAGCCCGTGCCGGGCTCGTGGACATGCGCGTGCGGCGCTACTAACACGGGGCGGTTCTGCACCGAGTGCGCGGCGCCCAGGCCGGCGGAGGCTTCCGGGTGGACGTGCGCATGCGGCGCGCTCAACAAGGGCAAGTTCTGCTCTGAGTGCGGCGCGAGAAAGCCGGAGGGCGCGCCTCTGTACAAGTGCGACAAGTGCGGCTGGGAGCCGGAAGACCCCACCAAGCCGCCTAAGTTCTGCCCGGAGTGCGGAGACCCGTTCAACGACGAGGATAAAAAATAAGCGCCTGTTGAGTGCGCGTTAGTAGGGATTTGCGCCCGCCGCAAGGACACAGCGCCTTTCGAGCGGGCGCTTTTCTGCGCGCAGGAGAGCGGCAACTGCGCTTTACTCCCGCCCTATGCGCAACCCGTGGGGCGGGGCGCGGCCCCCGCGCGCTTCGCGCGCGGGCTGACGCATTGCGTGCGCCAGCCGAAACGGCGGAGCCGTTTCGGCCGCGATAGCTTCGCGCGTCAGCGAGAAGCTTCCTTGAGGGCGGGTGGGTGGGGCGGCGCGGTACGCGCCGCGCACGGGCGCGCCCGTGCCTCGCAGGCGCGCTATGCGCGACGAGCCTGTGGTCAGGCGGAGTAATTGACTACGCGGTCGAGCACGTCCGCTTCACGCGCGGCGCGCACAGCGCGCTCCACATCGCCCACGCGCTGCGGGCTGTGAGCGTCGCTGTTGATTATGAATGTAGCACCCATTGACTTTGCGAGGCGCAGTTCGCGCTCAGTCAGCGTGACGCGCGAGCCGTTGATTTCGAGATGTACGCCGAGTTCGGCTGACATTTCAGCGAGCACGGCTATATCCATGGGTATGTAGAGCGAGGGGTGAGATATGAATGTCAGCCTCGTCTTGCGCGCACAGGCGGCTATGGCGTCTGCGTTGTACGTCGGATTGCGGCCTATTCCCATGACCTGCAGCGCGAGGCGGACTCCGCTCCAATTCGCCGCCACGCTGCCCTTGTGAAAGCCCAGCGCCAGCACGTCGCAGAATTCGGGGTCGGCAGGCACGTCGCTCTTTCCAAAACCCGTGAGGTTGCATTCCAACCCAAACAGGACGTCAATCTGTCCGGCGTACTTGAGCTTAAGCGCATCGACTTCCGCCTTGAGCTGCGCGAGGCGCGCTCCGCGCACGCCGTAAAAAGCGTGCGCGGAAGCGTGTTCGCATATTGCCACCTGCTTAAGGCCAAGGCGCAAGGCGGCGAGCACATTGTCCTGTGGGCTCCCTTTGCCGTGGCTGAAGGTGGTGTGGGTGTGGAGGTCGCTTAGAAGCATAGCTGTTCGCGTGCTAATTTCTTTTCGATTATGTAGAGCATCACTTTCATGAGCGCATATTGAGATGTATTGGTTTCACTGCCGGTGACTGGCTGAACATCGTCCACCCGCGCGGTGCAGAAGTGGTATTCGCAGCATGTGGAGATGGGGGAGGTTACGTTGTTGCAGACGAGCGCGCACGTTGTGCCCGCGAGTGAGGCAGTCCTTATCGCGTCATTTATATCCCGCGTGGTTCCGGAGCGCGAGAATGCCAGCAGCACGTCCTTATCCGTGAGATGTGACGCGTAAGCGAGTCCCAGCCCGCGCTCTGTTGCGTAGTTTGCGTCAATACCGCGCAGTGTAAGGCTGCGCGCAAACGATTCCGCGAGGGTGCCGGATATGTCTTTACCTATCGCCAGCACCCGCTTTGCGCTTAT
>JAUNBH010000002.1 GCA_030527165.1 Clostridia bacterium | reverse complement strand
AATCTGCATGATTTTGTTCTCCCGTTATATTTATGATTTTGCTTCATCAAATTCCGGTTTAGCTTCCTCTACAGGTCAATCCAAATACCCTCATCTCGAATCATTGCATTGTCTATCGAACGATAAAACCGTTGAGCCTCTGGGTTGCCATCAATTAAACCAACCATAATACGGATGCCCTGCGATCTAAAGTATTCTCGCAGGCTTTTCATTAGTTCCTGCGCAATACCCTTGTGACGGTATCTTTTGGCAACACATATCCAGTCCAAATATGCTTTCCTGCTGCCGTCAAAATGGCTGGAAATAACGGTAGCATCAATTCTGCCAACAGCCTTGCCGTCCTTATATGCCAAGAAAGAAACTGCACTGCCAAATGAGGAATCATCAAAGCTATCACGCACAGCCGCTATATACGCATCGTTGATTTCCCAACCCCAGAAATCTTCCTCTTCTCTGAGAAGCATTTCAAAAGCAATCACATCATTTAGTAGTTCTTTTGTAAATCTTTTTATTTCCACACTTTTCCTGCCCCCATTTTCTTTTGGTTCCGCCATAAACTCACGCAGAGTATTTCCTGCCCCCAAAGCCATGCATCTCCTTGCCGGGGAAGCAGGCTCGCGCATAGAAGCTCCCGTCAATGCGGTGCACACCTCGTAGGATCTCAGCCTTTTCCATGAGTTATTCTTGAATGCTAATCCTTGCTTGCCCTCTAATAGAGCATTTTTAGTCCTATACTTCAGCAAGCAGGGAATCTGCATAGCAGATTCCGAGTACTTCCTTGTGGGAGCCGCCCAAGGCGGTTCTTTTTACACGTTATGCGAGCGCGCTCACGAGGGCGTGTACACCGGCCCCGCGTAGTAGTAGGTGTAAAACGCCCCGCCGTCTATACTGACGGTGAGCGAGGCGTCATCATCGTCAAGCGCGCCTATGTCCACAATGACGCTCATGTAGATTGGCAGCAAGTCCTGCGCGTCGGCGGCCTCCTCGGCGGGAGCGAAATACACGGTGAAGCTGTATGCGTTCGCGTATTCAATGCTGAGATCCGTTACCTCTCCAATGCCGCGAGTGCCGAGCGTGTCGAGAGTGTGAGCGAGGAAACCGTACGCGCCGTCATCCGTGTATGTAAACCAAACGTAATGGGTAGCCGTGGTGTAAAAGCCCTCGAGCAGATTCCAGAGCTGTCTCATGTTGAACCCCGTTATAGACATGCGCAACCTCGCGTCGCGGTCCAAGAGCCTGACGGCTATGTACGCAGCATCCAACCTGGTGACGGCGGCATCGGGCTCAAACCTCTCATCGGTCATTCCCGTAAGTACGCCAGCGCGGTACATCCCATACACTATCGCGCCGTGCTCCATATCCATGGTGACGTCCGGTATCGCGTTGTCCGCAACGGAGTTGACGTCCACAAACTCATGCGTCGGGAAAGCGCTGTAAACCATTCGCGCAAAATCCAGTCGCGTGCAGTCCGCGGCGTAATCCTCAAACCAGTCCTCCCCCACAATGCCGGCATTCAGCGCATAGGCTATGTGTTCAGCGCAGCCGGGGTCGTCCGCCATGTCCGCAAGCGTTATCACGCCCTCGTTGTAGAGCTGATGCATGCGCGCGACGAGCGCAATCGCATGCGCGCAGTCCAAAACATTTTCCGGCATGAAAGCGTCGGCAGCTTCCATGAGCCCCGCCGCCACTGCGCGGTTGGCGTGATATGGGAACTGATATGTGTAATCGAGGTCCGCATACGGTTCCGACGCCGCCTGCGGGAATCCGTTTACATCCGTAATGACTACATGAATGCCCTCCGAGGAGCACGTCAGCGTCCGCCCCTCCGCATCCGTGCACGAAACTTCGATGAAATAATACAGATCGCCCGGCAGATAGACCACATGCTCAAGCGCGGAGTCTACGGCGCTCGGAATGCCCCTGGCAGTGCTGAAGTCATTTGTGTACGATACATACCACTGGTAGGAAACCTCCGACAGCTCGATAGCCGTCAGTTCCTCGAGCTCCAGCCGCATCGTCTCCATGGCGCGGAAGGACTCATAAGCCTTGACCGTCACAACAAAGCTGTCTGTGCGCGACGTAAGCGTCGAGTCGTTTCGCAGTACGGTCAGAGCGTATCTCTCCGATGCGCGCGGCACGCCGTCCACAGTCACTACGCAGTAAAACTCGGCGCCGTCAAGGCCATAGGTCACGCGCTCCACAGTGAGCGCATTCAGCGCCGCTCCAGAAACTACTCCTGCGGAGTCCGCGAGGGCGACGTCCCCGCTCGCCGTTACGGCGTGCCACTCATACGCGGCGCCGTCCATCGCCTGCACGGAGAATACGGCGGCATTCTCGACATAGTATTCGCTCTTGTCAGCGCTGACTGTGAGCGTTTCATCCTCCGCGGGCGGCTGAGTTACATCGGGAGCGGCCGTATCACCCGGTTCCTCGTCGTCCCTCTCCGCCAGCCTATTGAGCAGTTCAAGTATCGCAGGGAGCTCCGAGCACCCCGTTGCGAGCGGCAGTATTAACAGCATTGCAAGCGCTATTGCCAACAGCTTTCTCATAATAGACCTCTTTCCCCCGCGCCAGCGAGATCATATATAGTCGATTGTAACACATAAAATCGCATATGCACAGGCGGATTGCACGCCGGCGCTAAATCTCCCCCCCTGTTACACCAAAAATCGCCCCAGAGGTTAGCGGGTATGCGCTCTGCGAATGGCAATAGGAGCAGATGTAAGCATGTAAGCATTTGGAGTTGCTCGTCAAACATACATCGCCAAGCGGAACGAGAAGTATAATCCAACTTGGTAGCCTGCCATGAGAAGCCGCCCGGTTTTTGCAGTGCATTTGCGTTAAAACGCGCGAATGTTAATATGCATTGCTTGATGCAACGGCCGATATCTAATATGCTTAAGCCGCACCGGAAAGGAGGTAGCGCATATGTTGAATGAAAACCTCAAAACCTTGCGAAAGGCAAAGGGTTTTACGCAGGAAGACTTGGCGGCAAGGCTTAACGTCGCCCGGCAGACAGTGTCCAAATGGGAGAAGGGATCGTCCGTACCCGATTCCGAGATGCTGATTAGCATTGCGGAGCTGTTTGAGGTTTCGGTGAGCGACTTGCTCGGAACCAAGATACCCGACAACGCAGAGCAAACAGATATCGCCCGGCAGCTGGAAAGGATCAACGAGCAGCTTGCCGTGAGAAACCGGAGGTCAAAACTGATAGTGAGAGCTGTTGTATGGGGCATAATTGGATTAGTCGCATTATACATAATCCTTATTAGCCTAAGTATACTGTTCAGCGCGCAGCTGGGAGGCCCTGAAACGGCGATTACACAGACAGAGTATGTTTTGCCCGCCGAGACCCCGTGAATGACATGCTGCTGCGGCAAAAGCGAGCGCAGTCGCCCCTCAAATGCAACACGGTTCCCGCTTGCCGGACTGCAAGCATCGTAAACAGAATCGTCCAACCGCAGAGAGCAGTTTTTGGTTCCAAGCCTGCTGCTCTTTTCCGCGCGCGGGCCGGCAATGCCCGCACTACATCAGCAATGCATGGATAATTCCGGCTTTTACGCCGCAACCAGCGCAAAATCACCCCTGGAGTGATTACAAATCGCGACAGCTTGGCTATACTGAAACTGCAATGAAGCTTCCGAAATCCGAGTCCTCGGATATGCGTGCAGGCTGCGTCGCGCGACGAACTCCTCGTTCGACGGCAATGCACACGTGACGAGCCGGCAAGCGGACGCTTCGGAGCTGACTACGAGCCGGTACACAATATAACACTACTATTAGGAGGAAGCTACAATGAGAAAAGCGTTTGCATTACTTGTCGCGATGATTATCGTGCTCTCCCTCGCCGCGTGCGGCATAGAGCTCCCCGATCCCACCGCCGGCGACTATAATACGCCGGACGGCGGCGAACAGCAGCCGAGCGATACGGATGAGATCGAAGCATCGCCCACTCCGGGCGAAAGTGACGACACCGACAGCCTTGAATACTTGCTGAGTGCGGAGGGACTTCCCGGCCTGACCGCACCGGAGGGCGCTTCTTACGAAACGGGAATGTTCGGCGTCTTGTTCACTAAGGAAGGCGATTTCACGAGAGAAGAAAAGATGGCGTACATACAGTATGTTTGGGATTTTTGCAGTCAGCTATCGCCTGACGGCATATACAACAATGACCAGTTAGAGACAAAGTACGCCAGTATCACGGACAAATATCCCGATTTCGAGTCCGACACATTCGAGAGCTTTCAACTTGAATGGTTCTTTGTGCACGACGGAGAAATAAGGTCTGCGAGTGTCATGGGTTCCACCACTATTGAGGTGTTTGGCTTCGGCTTCGGTGAGGTGGAGTAACTGCCAGTTGAACCAGTGACATGCGCAATCCTTAAAAGGGCATATTGCAGGCGAGCGCTTTAGGCGCATCGAAGGGCCTGCCCGTTACACTGCTTTTAGAGGCCGCCGCTAAGGCGGCCTTTTCCTGTGATAGGCGAGCAGATGGATATACGGGATAAACTGAAACCCATTGACAGGCGGCTTGTTACGCTTGAAAAAGCATATCGAGCAAGCCGATATATACTTCAAATTTAAGGGCGAAAAGAAGCTGACGGAGGCAGATGAAATCATGTTCACGGCAGCGAAAAATTATCTAAAAGGCGTGATGAACGGCAAGACCGCCATTCCGACAAAGGCATGGAAAACGGAGTATGCCAAGCTGACCGCCGAGCGGAAAACCCTCAATCAGCGGTATCTTGCCCTCAAAGACGAGGTAAAGGAAGCCGAGCAAATCCGCAAGAGCGTTTACACTATCTTGCGGCGCGAACAGCGGGAGCAACCACCGCACAGGACGCAAGACATGGAAGTGTAAAAAAGCAAATCGGCGGTAGTTTGTCCTGCCCGCCGTTGTTCCTAATCATTCAGACAAATCGGGATTTATTATTAGGTGTAAATTTCCAAAAAACTAACTGTCTTTTTATGATCCAAGTTATTCTCATTACAAAACGAATTATTGTACCAAAGCCAAAAACTATTGTCGTTGTTTACAATACAGCACTTTGGCAAAGTGTGGTTTTTTCCTTTTGGGTAAACAGGCTTTTTTGCGTAGCTGATTCCGTAATAATCAAGTGCTTCCATGATTTTCGACCACGAAGCATGCTCTTTACCCATTAAATCAATAACTTCCTGTATGTCAACGCCTGCCAGCATTGCAACACAACCATGACCGCAAAAACCTGGTTTTGTTTGAATTGGTAAAATACCGTCAATAACTCTAACAGGGTGCTCTGCGGAGTAGGGACTGTTGCTGTTAATTCTGGACAAAGCTGCAATAGGTTCCATTTCAACAAAGATTGCTTCACCAATCAAACATGCTTTTGATATGTTTTTGGAAACAGGTATCCAATAAACGCCGTTCCCCTTTGGCACCAACTTGCATTCAAAAGAATTGTTCAAAATGTCAACCCTGCACGGAATACTTCCCTTTTGATTAAGTTTATCCCAAACATTAAACGGAATCGGAATAAATGTACGATTGCTTGATTGTTGTAAAATTCCTTCAAAACGATATTTCATATATAGCCTCCGTTTCTGTATGTTATCCTCCGGTTGTCCAACAGTTTCACGTTTGTTAGCTAATTATGTCATAAACCACGCCATTGACAAGCAATTGCGAAATAAAGACCAAGCACCATTACTTTGTATCAAAATAATGGCGCTTATTTGGTGCGAGTGGCGGGATTTGAACCCGCATGCTTGCGCGGCAGATTTTAAGTCTGCTGTGTATGCCGATTCCACCACACTCGCGCGCATTCGACTCAGACAATTATAACCTCATAGACATTTCCCGTCAAACGCATTATTACGAGCATATCCATGTTATAATGGTATATAATACCTGTACAAGCGACTTGTGGAGGATGACATGACTAAATTTGTAAAGCCACTATGCCTGCTGCTCGCACTGTGCGCGCTATTTCTGTCCGCCTGCACTCCTTTTGGAGGCGCGGCGACGCCTACGCCCGGCGCGGACGCGGGTGCATCCCCCTCTCCCGGGTCTTCAGGTCACACGTCACAGGCGGCAAAAGACGCGGCGGAAGCGCTGCACGCCGTCGACCTCGACCTGTTCACGCTCTACACCTGCTCCTCCGGGGTGAGCTATCAGCTGTGGATGGTCGACCCGTCGAGCTTCGGCATAACCGAAGCGCCCATGACGCTCGGTATGACCGGCGTGGAGGCGGATAACCTCTGGGTCAGCGACTGTCAGGAGTTCATCGGGCGGCTTGACGGCATAGACTATGACCTGCTCAACGAGGCAGACAAGCTCAGTTATGACATAATGCGCCGTTTCTTGGAGGATTGCGTCTCGCAGGGCGATTACTACTACTTTGACGAGCCGCTTGTGCCATATACCGGCGTGCACAGCAATCTGCCCATGACTATGACGTATCTGCCGCTGGAAGATTCGGAGGATATAGACATCTACTTGGCGCTACTTGAGGACTTCGGGAATTACTTCGACGCGATAATAGAGTTTGAGCGTGAAAAGTCCCAGCGCGGGCTGTTTATGACCGACAGTGCCGCCGACATGGTCATCGAATCTTGCCGGGACTTTCTCGACAGCGGCGCGAATTGTTTTCTGATAGGCACTTTTGACTCTGCAATCGACGAGCTCGATTTCCTGTCGGACGACGAAGCCGCGCTGTATAAGCAGCGCAACCTCGACGCCGTCTTCGACATCGTGTTTCCCGCTTATGAGCGTTTAGAAGCCTGTATCGCCTCTCTCAAGGGCAGCTCGACGACTGACGAGGGTCTGCACGCCTACGAGGGCGGGGCGGATTACTTCGCAAACGAACTCCGCATTGTGTCTTGCGGAAATCTCTCGGTGAGCGAAGCGTATGCGCTGCTCGACGACTGCTACACAAAGCTGATGAGCGATATGCAGCGCGCGATGTCCGCAAACCCCTCCAGCGTCGATGAATACGCTACTACAAACTTCACGCTCGGCTCCGTCGACGACAACATCCGCTATCTGCGCGAACTAATCGAGGGCACTTATCCAGAGCTCCCCGCGCACGAGGTGGATTATGTGCTGATACCAGATGAACTCGCCGATTTCGTAAGCCCCGCTGCATACCTCATACCGCCAATAGACGACGCCTACCACAATACCATCATACTCAATCCTTCGAGCATAGCGGAGAGCAATTCGCTGCTGCTGACGCTGGCGCACGAGGGCTACCCCGGGCACTTGTACCAGTACGTCTATCAGCGCAATCTCGACCACGTCGGGCTGTTTGCGGGTGTCGCGCCGCTGACGGCGTACAGTGAGGGCTGGTCCCAAGCGGCGGAGGAATTCGTCTACACCAACAGCAGCTTTGACAGATGGGTGGGCAGCGTGGCCTTCACCAACTCAATGATCACCTCCGTGATACTGCCGGCAATCGCAAGCATAGGCGTCAATGCCTACGGCTGGGATGAGACCGCTGTGTTCAACACGCTCGCGCAGCTCGGAATGCCGTATGGGGATTACGCGAACTACGTTTTCGAGTTGGCCGTCGACCATCCCATGTACATACTCGAGTACGCGCTTGGATACGCGCAATACCGCGAGCTCTACGACGCCTGCCGGAGCGCGGCCGGTTCCGGATTCGACCGCATTGCGTTTTGCGAGGAATACCTATCCTACGGCCCCGCCTACTTCGACATGCTGGCGGAGCGGATGCTGGGCTGAGCTATCCCGCGAATTGACCCACGGTGCGCCGCGCGTTGACATCAGGGCAGTGTGTGCTATAATCAGAGCGGCATGGCTGCGCGGCACACATGCTCACCAATACTTCCGCGGAGGTTCCAATGGGCGTTACGGCGGCTGTTATGCAGCCCTATCTGTTTCCCTATATAGGCTATTTCCAACTCATAAATGCATGCGATGTGTTTATATCGCTGGACAATGTGCAATACGTCAAGCGCCGCTGGATGAACAGAAACCGCATAATCGTCGACAGGCGCGCGTCCGCTGCCGGCTTCTTTACGTTCCCCGTCGTCAGCGCGCCGCAGCAGACCAACATGTGTGACACTTACTACTCCGACGGCGTGACGGAAGCGCAGGAGCGCCTGCTAAAGACGCTCTCCATGTGCTACGCCGGCGCGCCCTATCTCGACGCCGCCGTTGAGCTGCTACGCGAAGCGTTTTCATTTCCGGACAGGAATTTGGCGCGCTTCAACCTCAACTCGCTGCGCGTTATATGCGATTATCTGGGTGTGAAAACCGAGTTTGCGACAGCGTCTGAGCTTTTGCCCGCCTGCGAGGGAGGCGATGCTACCGAACGTATTCTCAACCTGTGCAAGGCGGTAAACGCGTCCACATACATCAACCTGCCCGGCGGGGAGGAATTGTACAGCGCGGCGCAGTTCGCGTCATGGGGCATCGACCTTCGCTTTATGGACTCGGCGCCCATAGCGGAGATCAGCTACGGCGACGAATGGCGGCTGTCCATAATAGACTGCCTTGCCCGCTTCTCGCCGGATGAGATACGCGCATTCCTCGACCGCGCTGCGCTAAAAGCGGGCGGGCTGTAAGGCGTATTTATCGGAAAGGCGCTCCCTCCACCCGAATGCGCCGGGTTTATGGCGCGGCGGTTTCAATGCTCCGCCGCAGCACCTTGTGTTCGTTTTGGTGACGGCACACGCCGCAGCGTACCTCCAGGGCGCTTCGCCTAATAATCAAACTCGCAGTCCGCTACTTTGATTTTCCCCGTAAGCGCCTCGGCTGCATACGGTTTTCTTATCTCTATGAGGTTGAGCACCGTGTATCCGTGTTTCTTCAGGAACGCTATCACGCCGCAATTGTTGGGATGAATGCAGTTGAACACGGTGTCCTCTCCGTGCGATGCGGCAAGTTCCTCCGCCTTCGCAAACAGCCGCGAGGCAACGCCGCTCCGCCTGTGCTCTCTGCGCACGAACAAATGCTCTACCCATACGCAGGAACCGTCTACCTTGCACAGAATGTAGCCCGCATACTCTCCGCCTGCAACCGCCGCCCATGCCGGATACGAGGCATTCAAACACTCGACGATTTCCGCTTCGCCCTCGCGGGCGTTGGGCTCTGACCGTATCCCGCGATAACTGTTGAGCTCAACTCGGAAATCCGCCACTAAGCGCCCTATCGCGAGAGCGTCATCCAATGTCACTCTCTGTATAACCACAAACACCCTCCCAAATGGCTTATTCGTCCACCGGCCCCGCCCTGTGGCAGTGCGGGAGCCATTGGGTATTATTATTCAAAGCTCCTTCATCATGTATCCTGGTTTGTACTCAACGTATCCGCGCTTCGGATAGAACGAATAGGATTCATACCACTGCTCTGGTGGGGTTCCAAGATGCACCCTCGCAACAGTAATACCGCTGATGCGCATTCCCGCCTCTATCGCATCGAGAAGCGCAGAACCGATACCTTTGTGTTTCTCGGATGCTTTTACATACAGCCGATGGACATATGCCTCTTTTGTACCTTCGATTATTGAATATCCTCCACAACCGATCACACGGTCATTGTCATCCACCGCGATCCAGAACTCACCCCCACGGCCAAAATAATTGGTTTTTATATCGAGCAGGTCTTCATTGATGCTCGGTAATCTTCCAAGCGCGTCCTTGGCCTGTAAAACCATGAATATAATATCATCCCGGTATCCGTCTTCGTATAATCTGATTTCCATGATCACTCAATCTCCGTCCGCATGGTGAAGTTCCCCGGAAGGTTGGTTATCTCCGTTTTCAGGAAAACCGGATAAAAGTATTCGTCCTTAAGCCGGTCGAAATCCAGCCATTCAAACGCATGTGTATGATGTCTCTCATGGAGAGTAAACTTCTCGCCCTTATCCAGCACTCCGGTACCATCTGCATCGAGCAGGAAATATACGCAGAGTTCATGATAATGCAGCTCATCCACATCCTCGGTAAAGAAGCCTTGATTAAGCCACAGAGGACGGATAATGCGCGGTGCGATGCCCAATTCCTCCTCGATCTCTCTCAAAATCGCCTGTTCTGCCGTTTCACCCATTTTTACTCTGCCACCGGGCAGATAGTAGTACGGAGATCGCTCATCATGCATGGCAAGAATCTTGTCATCATGGATCATGATTCCGCAAACCCGATAATTGAATTTATCGTTGCCGGCGACATAAGATATATCGGACGGCCTCAACTCACCAATAAATCCATGCATCCGCTCTGTTACCAGTTCAGCCTTCTTCATGGAAATCAGCTCATCTTTTGTGACCCATCTAAACGCCGACGTCTCGCTTTCCTGAAGGACAATGCTGTCCTTATCGCAATCTGTCATACAAATGAACTCAACGTAAATCGTACGGTTTTCCGGGTCGACAACACGACCAATCTCCGTCAAGGCTTCAGACTCGATTCCGGTTTCCTCCTGCAGCTCTCTTACGGCGCAGGCAAGAGAGCCTTCTCCTTGCAGGGCTGAACCTCCGGCTGTTGCTTCCCACATTCCACCAAAGCGCTTTCCACTGTCACGCTGCATTAGGAGATATGTGCCATCTGCATGTCTGACGATAACGTCGCTTACGAGATGATAGACTCCGTTCGGAATCGCCTCCCCGCGAACGAGTGTCATACCCTTAATCACTTCTAAGTCCTTATTGTATGCGTCCCACAGTTCCATTTTCTAACCTCGCCACCTAAATCACAGCCACAACCCGCCGTTATCCAAATCACCAACTCAGCCCTACCGCAAAAGCAGCTATATCGCTAACTCAACCCAATGACATCAAAATGGCTCATCAACATTCCGATTGGAACGATTGACTGTTCTGTCGGCACGATTTATGTAGTCAAATCCGCTCTTTGAAGCTGACGCACTAACGCCTGGGAAAACCGTAAATACGGCCCCTTTACACATTACCGGCCGGCACGTGAGAGCAATATTACGGATTCGACGTGCGTCGTATGCGGAAACATGTCAAAGGGTTGGGCGCACACTATGTCGTATCCTGCCTGGCGCAGGTGTTTGCAGTCGCGCGCCAATGTAGATGGGTTGCAGGATATGTACACTATGCTGCGCGCCGAGCTGCAGGCTATCGCTTCTATGGCGGCGCGCTCGCAGCCCTTTCGCGGAGGATCCAGGACAATCGCGTCAGGGAGCATTCCCTTTGCCAAGAGCTGCGGAAGCTTCTCTTCGACCAAGCCACAGTAGAACTCCGCATTTGCCGCACCGTTCTTCTTCGCGTTGCGCCTCGCATCCGCGACGGCCGCTTCAACGCACTCTATGCCTACTACGCGACCGACTCGCTTCGCCAAGGCGACAGACAGAGTGCCTATGCCGCAATACGCGTCGTACACGAGCTCATCGCCGTGCGGCTGCAAGAGCGACATGGCGTGCGCATACAGCTTCTCCGTCTGCGCGTGGTTCACCTGCAAAAACGAGGGCGCGCTTACATCAAAGTCACTGCCGAGTATGCGCTCATGCGTGTATGGCGCGCCGTAGAGCGTGCGGAAGCGCTCACCCAGTATTACGCTTGAGCGGGCGCGGTTTATGTTGCTCACGACCGACGTCACGCCGGGCACATCCGCAACCAGACGCGCTACGAGCGCCTCGCCCTGCCGAAGCTCTTGCGCGGTAACTACTACCACCGCCGTTTCGCCCAATGAGGTGGTACGCGTCACCACATGGCGCAGCTCTCCCCCGCCGCTCACCGGGTCATATGCGACAATTGCGCACTCGCGCGCCCAGCGCCTTACGGCGCGCAGTACTTCCAAGCTGCGCTCGCACTGTATGGCGCAGTCGTCAATTCCTATCACGCGGTTGCTGTTGCGCTCGAAGCAGCCCAACTCTACCGCGAACTCACCTGCGCACGCGGGAAAGCTCGCCTTGTTCCTGTAACGCCAGGCGTCTGCCATTCCCACGACCTCGCCGACGTTCGGCCGCTCTATCCCGCCAATGCGCTCCAGTGCGCTGACTACACGCTCCCGCTTCGCCGCCAACTGCGCTTCATATGCCATGTGCTGTAATCCGCATCCGCCGCATACGCCCGCGTGTTCGCACCTGGGCGTTACCCTCGCGTCCGACGGCGCCAGTATGCGCACAAGCTTCGCCTCCGCATAGGTGGAACCCGCCTTTGTAATGCGGCACAGCACGCGCTCCCCGGGAAGCGCGCCCTCCACAAACACGGCATAGCCAGCCACCCTGCCTATGCCGTGTCCCTCCGAGCTCAGCGCGTCGACGGCGAGCTCGATGCTATCATTTATCCGCACCGGAGGCGTAAGTTTCATCAGAATTTCGCCAATACGTTGTTGTTGAAGTAGTACAGCTTCTCGTCAAATGAGTCGAGCCTGCCTATCGCGTCCTCCAATGGAACGTCAATTATCTGGTTGCGCTTGGTGCCCACAGCACGCCCAAACTGCCCTTCGCAGAGCAATTCGACCGCGCGCTGGCCCAACTGCGAAGCCAGTATTCTGTCATATGCCACCGGATTGCCGCCGCGCTGCGTGTATCCCGGCACGATGGCCTTTATATCTATACCCGTCTTTTCGCGCACGAACGCCGCGAACTCCTCCGCCTTGCCCGCACCCTCCGCCATGACCACTATGCTCGTCAGCTTGCCGCGGAGCCTGTACTCGTAGAGTGTCTGCGCCGCATCCTCCCAGGGCAGTGGGCATTCGGGAACGAGTATCATGTCCGCGCCCCCGGCCACGCCCGCCCAGAGCGCTATGTCGCCGCAGTACCTGCCCATTACTTCAATCACTCCCACGCGGTCGTGTGCACGCATGGTATCCCTTATGTTGTAAATCTCATTGGTTATGGTGTTGACTGCCGTGTTGAACCCTATGGTGTAATCCGTGTAACCCATGTCGTTGTCTATCGTACCGGGAACGCCTATCGTCGGCACACCCATGTCATTGAGGAGCTTTGCGCCGCGATAGCTGCCGTCGCCCCCTATGACCACCAGGCCCTCTATGCTGTACGCTTTTGCCATCGACAAGGCGCGCTTAAGTCCGTCGTCCGTCTTGAATTCCTCGCTTCGCGCCGTCCGCAGCACCGTACCGCCCTTGTGCATTATGTTCTCAACGTCCGCATGCGTCAGCTCGCGTATATTGCCCTCGATAAGCCCCCTGTACCCGTGAAAAATGCCGAGTACGTTGAGGTTTTGCCTTACGCCCTCCTTAAACACCGCCCTTATGGCCGAATTCATGCCCGGTGTGTCGCCTCCGCTGGTCAATACGCCTATCTTCCTCATGCTAACCTTCCCATATAACAAATTCCAGAGATTATATCACAGCTACTGCTTGACAACAAGCTTTACATTATCGCTGCCCAGCAACTCCCGCAGCTGGCCGAGCATGCGCTCACTGGCGCTGACGCACATGGACTTGGGTGCGAGCGAAGTCTTCTTCGTCAGCTCATTGCGAATGACTACCTCGCAGTCGCCCTTGTACATGCCGAGCACATTCAACGCGGCCTGCATGTGGCGTTCGTTAGTCGCGTCAATGCGCAGGTAGAGCCGTGCTTCGCGCTTGACGTGCGTCAGCGGGATCACATCGTCCACCAACAGACTTGTACCCTGTCCGTCCCGCACATTCAGCTTGCCCGTGACGCATACCACGCTGTCGACGGTGAGCAATGGCTCAAAGCGCTCGAGCGCGGCGGGGAATGCCACCAATTCTATGATCCCCGTCATATCCTCAAGCGTGACATATGCCATCATGGCGTTGCCCAGCCGCGTCGCTTTCTTCTTAATTGACGTTATTATGCCTCCAACGCGCACTACTTCGCCATCGAGCATCGAGATGCGGTCATCGTCATGCGCGGTCAGCTCGCTCACCGCCGTCATACCCGCCAGCTCCTTCTCAAACTCTATGAGCGGGTGGCCGCTTATGTACACACCGGTCGCTTCTTTCTCCATTGTGTACAGAATCCGCGGAGGGAATTCCTCCTGATTTGGCAGGGAGTCCAGCTCCGGCGGCGCGTCGGCAAAGCCGCCGAGATCAAACAGCGACAGCTGGCCCGATTCGCGCAGCTTTCTGCTGCCGGATTCGCCGTCCACCGTGCCCTCGTATGTCGCCAAAAGCTGCGCTCTGTTGGCGCCCAAGCCGTCAAAGCAGCCCGCCTTTATAAGCCCCTCTATCATTCGCTTGTTTACTCCGGGCACCCTGCGCACAAAATCCCTCATGCTCTTGAAGCTTCCGCCGCGGTTTCGCTCCGCTATTATGTCGTCTACCGCCCGCTCGCCGACGTTCTTGATGCCGGACATTCCGAAGCGTATAGCCCCGTTCTCCACGGTAAAGCGCGTCATGCTGCTGTTGACATGCGGCGCGAGCAGCGCTATCGACGACTGACGCGCTATGTTTATGTACTTGGATACCTTGTCCGGCACGCCCAGAAAGCTGTTTATGAGCGCAGTTAGAAACTCTATGCGATAGTACCGGCTCAAATACGCCGTCCTGTACGCGACTACGGCGTATGCGGCGGCATGTGATTTGTTAAACGCATACGAGGCGAAGTCCATCATCTCGTCAAATATCCGGTTCGCCACCGCTTCCGGCACACCGTTCGCCACGGCCCCCGCCACGCCCTCCTCCGGGCTCCCGTATATGAAGTTTCGCCGCTCGCGCGCCATTACGTCGTGCTTCTTCTTCGACATCGCGCGCCGTATCAAGTCACTGCGACCCATTGAGTAGCCCGCAAGGTCTCGCACTATCTGCATGACCTGCTCCTGATACACCATGCAACCGTATGTAGGCTCCAGTATCGGGCGGAGCGACTCGTGGAGATACGTTATAGACTGCCTGTCATGCTTGCCCTTTATGTAGTTGGGAATCTGTTCCATGGGCCCCGGCCTGTACAGCGATATGCCCGCGATCAAGTCCTCCAGGCAGTCCGGGCGCAGCCGCGTCATGAACTGGCGCATACCTCCCGATTCCAGCTGGAACACGCCGTCCGTGTCGCCTTGCGATATCATCGCGTACACTTCCTGGTCGTCGAAGGGCAGCTTCTCAATATCCGGCGCCCGCCTGCCGCTCGCCTCTATAAAGCGCAGCGTGTCGCGTATCACCGTAAGCGTGCGCAGCCCGAGAAAATCCATCTTGAGCAGCCCGAGCTCCTCCAGTGCGTTCATAGTGAACTGCGTCGTCACCGCCTCGTCATTCACCTGCAGCGGTACATACTCGCTTATGGGCTTTGAAGCTATCACCACGCCCGCCGCGTGGGTGGAGGCGTGGCGCTGCAACCCCTCGAGCTTTTTGCTGAGGTCTATGAGCCGCCGCACTCTCGGGTCTATGGCGCACAGCTCCCTCAGCTCCGGGGACAGCTCCAACGCCCTGTCGAGCGTTATGTTGAGCTCGTTGGGTATGAGCTTTGCTATCCTGTCCACTTCCGCATACGGCATGTGCAGTGCGCGCCCCACGTCTTTAACCGCGCCCTTTGCTGCCATCGTGCCGAATGTTATTATCTGCGCAACGTGATCCTTTCCGTACTTGCGGGTGACGTAGTCTATCACTTCCTGTCTGCGCTCGAAGCAGAAGTCGATGTCTATATCAGGCATAGATATGCGCTCCGGATTGAGCAGCCGCTCGAACAAAAGCCCGTACTCCAGCGGGTTTACACCCGTTATGCCCAAACAGTACGCCACCAAGCTTCCCACTCCGCTGCCGCGCCCCGGCCCTACTACTATCTCGTTTTTCCGCGCAAAAGCTACGAAATCCGCCACGATCAAAAAGTAGTCCGCAAAGCCCATGCTGTTTATGACAGACAGCTCATAGCCCATGCGCTCGCGCTCCCTCTCGCCCGCCTGAGGTATCAATGCGCTGAGCCCGTCGTCGCACAGCTTCCGCAAATAGCTCTCGCTCGTGTAGCCTTCCGGGACGTCGAAGTTCGGCAGCCGCCTCTCTCCAAACACGATCTCCACATTGCATTTATCAGCTATCTCGCACGTGGTTTCGAGCGATTCGCCGTATCCGTAGAGGGCTTTTCTCATCTCGTCCTCGGACTTGAGGTAGAACTCGTCGCCCTCCATTCGCATACGGTCGGTCTCCTCGACATACCTGCCCGTCTGTATGCACAGCAGTATGTCCTGCGCCTCCGCGTCGTCCCGATTGACGTAGTGCACATCGTTTGTCGCTACGGTCTTAATGCCGAGCTTGCGCGCCAAATCTGCGAGCCGCGGCAAGACTGTGCGCTGCTCGTCGAGCCCGTGGTTCTGCAGCTCGATATAGAAGTCCTCACCAAACGTGCCGCGAAGCCGCGCGGCGAGCTCCTCCGCCTCCGCATATCGCTCGTTGAGCAGCAGCGACGGTATATCGCCCGCCAGACAGGCGGAGAGGCATATCAGGCCCTCGCTGTATTGCTCCAATAGCTCGTAATCTATCCTCGGCTTGTAATAAAAGCCCTTCGTAAACGCGAGCGAGGTCAGCTGCATGAGATTGTGATACCCCGTCTGATTCTTAGCGAGCAGCACCAGGTGAGCGTACTCACGCACGCCCTGCCGCTCCTCCATGGAGCCGGGCGCAACGTATGTTTCTATGCCGATAATCGGCTTTATGCCGGCGCCCACGCACGCCTTGTAGAAATCTATCACCCCGTACATGGCGCCGTGATCCGTTATCGCAAGCGCGGTCATTCCAAGCTGCTTAGCCCTTTTTACCAGGTCAGTTATCCGTGCAGCCCCGTCCAGGAGGCTATATTGCGTGTGCACATGAAGATGCGTAAAAGCCAACTCTCATTCCTCCCCGTACTTGCTCCTCAGCTCATCCGCCAGGCGCATGAGCTTGCTTAGCCGGTAATTGACCGCAGACCTGCCTATGCCCAACTCCACCGCCAAGTCGTTGAGCGACGCCTCTCTGTTGTTGAGCCGCGCCTCCGCGACTTGCCTTAATCCGTTCGGCAGGCGCTCCAGCCCCATGCGCCTGCTTATGAGCTCTATACCCTTAGCCTGAAGCGCAGCCGCCTCGGCGGTCTTCTGCATGTTTGCGACATCACAGTTCCCTATGCGGTTTATGTCGTTGTTGATGCTCTTAATGGCGCGCACTTCCTCAAATCGCAGCGCGGCGTCGTGCGCTCCTATGAGCGCCAGCACACCGCTTATCATGTCCGCTTCTTTCACATACACGACATGCGTTTCTTTGCGCTCTCGCAGTTTTGCGCGCACGCCGTGCTCCGACAGTATGGATATGAGTTCGCGCCCCAGCGCCTCGTTGCGGCACACTATCTCAAGGTGGTAGCTCTTTTGAGGGTCGCTGACGGAACCCGCGCCCAAAAACGCACCCCTAACGAACGCAATGCGGCACCTCTCGCTGCGCGTAAAGCGCGCGATCCTCTCGCCGTCGCCCTCGCCGACCGACATCAGCCCGCACGCCTCGATTATGTCCGCACAGCCTGAGCCGCGCAGCGTCACAATCACGCTCCGCGCCCCCCTGCCGCGCTTTTCGCTCATCAATGCAGACGCTTCGACGTCGTACAGCCTGCGAGACAGCTTCTCGACGTACCTCGCAACAGATTCGCTCTCGGTGGTATAGTGCACCGCCATGCCGCCGCGCCCCAGCGTAAGACCGCCTGAAGTCATCGTAAGCGCCGTGTGGGCGGCGCTCGCCGCGTCGTCACCGCGAAGCCGCTGACGTATGAGTTCATCTTTGGCGACGGATGAGAAAGACATCAGCCCTCCTTGCCGAAGCGTCCGATTATGTCGTGCGCCTCGTCCACCAAATCCCTGTGAACGATTATCGCATCCCAGTCCTTATTCAGCCGCTCGTACATCGATTGCGCCGCGAACACCGACCGGTGCCTGCCGCCCGTGCAGCCAAACGCCACCATCAGCCTGTGCTTGTCGTTGTCTATGTAATGAGGTATCAGCGCTCTCAGCGTGCCCTCCACAGAGTCGAGAAACGGCAGCACGCAATCCGAACGCAGTATGTAATCCTGCACCTGCTTGTCCAGCCCGGACAGCCCTCTCAACTCCTTCTCGTAAAACGGATTCCGCGTAAAGCGCACGTCGAACACCATATCCGCGTCCGTAGGTATGCCGCGCTTGAATCCAAAGCTCGATATGACCAGCCTGAAGCGCTGCATCGCCTCCCCTATCTGGAGCGCGAGTATGCGCTTCTTCAGTTCAATGGGCTTTAGGTCGCTCGTGTCGATTATGTAGTGGGCGCGCTCCTTGAGCGGCTGGAGCATTTCGCGCTCTATGTGCATGCCCTCGTCTATGCTCGGGCTCATGGGATGCCTGCGCCGCGTCTCGCTGTACCTGCGCGTAAGCACCTCGTCGCTGCACTCCAGGAACAACACCTCGTAGCGCACATTCTCACTGTTAAGCGTGTCGAGTATAGCCGTCTTGCCCATGCCGTTGAATATGCTCTCGCGGCTGTCTATTACTATGGCGGCTTTGCTCACCGGCGGCACGTTCTTGCGGCACAGCTCAATGAACTGCGACGTCATCTTGGCGGGGAGGTTATCCACGCAGTAAAACCCCATGTCCTCCAGCGCGCGCAGCACGTTTGACTTCCCCGCACCCGACAGACCCGTCACTATCAGCATGTACATGGCTCATCCCCCTATGTGCTTGATTTCCGTTTCCAACATCACGCCAAACTCGTCAAATACCGCTTTCTGCACGCGATATATGAGCTCCAATACGTCTTCGCACGTCGCGTTGCCCCGATTGATTATGAATCCGGCATGCAGCTCGCTGACCTGTGCGCCGCCCACTGACAAGCCCTTGAGCCCTGCGCGCTCTATCAGCGCCCCGGCAAAGTTCCCGTTGGGACGCTTGAACACGCTCCCCGCGCTCGGATATGCCAGAGGCTGTTTCTCCGTGCGCGCCCGCGTGCATTCAGCCATACGCGCCCGTGCAGTGCCGTCGTCGCGCTTCAGCGACAGCTCAACTGCACACACTATTACATCGGGCGCCGCGAAGGAACTGAACCTGTATCCAAAGTCCCCGTTAAACACGTCAAACTGACGCAGTTCGCCGTCCTTTACGCCCCACACGGTCGTTACCGAATCGCCGACCTGCGCGCCGTACGCGCCCGCGTTCATGGCGACCGCGCCGCCCAGGGAACCCGGTATGCCCGACAGGCACTCCAGTCCCATGAGCCCCGCGGCGACGCTCTGCTTGGCGACCGAGGACATGAGCGCGCCCGCGCCCGCCGTCACTCGCTCGCCGCACACGCTGACGGACGACATCGCCTCACCCAGGCGTATGACCAGCGCGTCTATACCCTTATCGCTCACCAGGAGATTGGTGCCGTTTCCCATGACGAACACCGGCAGCCGCAGCGCCTGCGCGGCATTGAGCGCACATATGAGCTCCGCTGCATCGGACGGCTCGTACAGCGCCGCGGCAGGGCCTCCAATGCGAAACGACGTGTACTCCCTCATCGGCACGGCGAAGCGAAGCCGCTCCCCGAGCGCGTCCCTCAAGGGATGGAAATCCATCTCACTACCCCCACGCATCTTCTATACAAGTATTCTACTCTATTTTCAGCTCCCTTACAAGTTCCTCAAGCGCATCCGCGAGCGCGGCGCTATCATCCTCTCCGCCCGCGAGAGCGCGCGCAGCCAGCCGGCTTATTTCATCGCGACGGCGGTAGTGCTCGAACGTGTTCGCCATGGACACGCCGTGCGCCGCATCAAACGCCAGCTGAACATGCTCCTGTTCGTATACTGTTGCATCTTCCGGCGTTACAGAGCCAAACAGTCCTATCTGCGCCAGTGCGAGCTGTGCGCCGTCCGATACCGCCAACTCTATGAGCTCAAAGCAGTACGGCAGCTTCGCCGCCTCCACATCGGCGTTGACCCCAATAAACTGCACGAGGTCGGTATACGCCGAAAGCGGGTACAGCGCGAACTCGAAGCCCTTGCCGGACTTGTTGAACCTGTCCATATCGCCCACAAAGCGCATGTCCGCGACCGCCATGGAGGCGTCGCCGTCGCGGAATGCCCGCACTCCGGCGATGTCCCCGTGCGCGCCGTAAAGCGCCGCCACGACCGCGTTTCCCGCCATGCCGTACACCCGCCCGCTCTTGAGCGAGAAATCCAGTTTGTCGCACGCTTCGCTCACGAACGCCCTTGTAACCGCGTCCGAGGGGAGCCCCACGCCCTTCTCGGAGGCTATGCGCGCGTTGACGAGCAGGCTGTACACGCTGTAAAACAGCGGAACGGCATATTGCTCTCCCTCCGCCTGTCCGAGCGCCGCCATGTCCTGCGACATGCGCTCCGGCAGCTCTACGTCCAGCGCGTGCAGCGCGGCATGTGCGCACCAACCGGACGGAAACGAGTACACGTCCGCGCACTCGCCGTTTTCCAGTTTGAGCGCACACTCCTCTATGCTCATCGCGGTGACGTTGAAGTACACGCCAAAGTGCGCCTTCTCCACCTCCGCCGCCCGCTTGGACAGCCAGTTTCCCGCAGAACCCAGGTACGGCCTGAACGACACTATGTGCCACACCGTTATCTCTCCGCTGTATGGTTCCCGCTCGCGTCGAAACCTCTCGCCGTACTCTCCGAAGCGCATGCCCCGCTCTATTATGGAAGGCGCCAGCACCACATACGCCGCCAGCGCCGCCGTCGCTATTACCCAGGCAATAATTCTCAGTTTCGACACAGTCTTTCCCATAGCCACCTCCAAAACAACACTATGTGGCAGCGTGCGCATTTAGGCGCGTTTCGCCATTCAAATACGATTTTTGCGGCCGCGTTCTACACATATACACATTCTGAATATGTTAATATCGGAGCGAAAGGAGCGCCTATGTACATCGAGCTGTACTTCCTGGACAACTTGCTCATGGACGCGCTGATACTCCGTCTCGCAGCTGCGGTGACAAGGCGCAGCGTCCCGTTTTGGCGGCTGTTTGCACTCTCCGCAGCCGGAGCGCTCTACGCCTCGCTCGCGGTGACATGCCTGGAGTGGCTTATGCTGCCGCCGCTGAAGCTGCTACTGCTGCTCATAATGGCGCTTGCCCTGCCGTTCGGGAGCATAAAGGAGTATCTGACGGGCGCGCTCTGCGTGTTTCTCGCGTCCGCCACCCTCGGCGGAATTGCCGTGGCGTGCTCCGCGTTCTTTGGCGCTTCGGTGCAAGACGGCGTGATACTTGCCCCGCTGAGCGTCAGAGTCGCGCTGGGTACCGCCGCTGTCGCCGCATTTCTGCCGCGCTGCATCCGCTCCGCACAGAGGCGGCGCGCGCTTAAGCACCCGCGCGTCCGCGTGGAACACAAGGGCGTCGTAGTGGAGCTGCGCGCGATAGTCGACAGCGGAAACCTGCTCCGCGAGCCCATAAGCGGCAAATGCGTGGTCATCATGAACGCCGACGAGCTGCTGCGCTTTGCCGTGCTGCCCATACCCTGCGCCACCCCTGCGGGAAACGCCGTACTGTACGGCTTTCGCCCCGAGAGGCTCATCATAGGCGGCAGAAGCCGCACTCCCGCCGACGCGTATGTCGCGCTGACGACCCAAAAGCTCGATGGCGCACTGGTACCCACTGCAGCCATACCACTCGATCTCGACGCGGATTGCAAGGAGGAAACCCCATGCTGAAACTGTTCATTCGCCTGCTCGACTTCCTGTACGCCCGCTTTAGAGCGGCGCGCACGCTCGGCTTTGTCGCCTCGTCGGACTCTCTCCCCCCGCCGCTCTCAAAAGACGAGGAGGCTGCGCTGATGCAGCGTCTCATAGATGGCGATACCTCTGTGCGGCAAACGCTCGTTGAGCGCAACCTCCGGCTCGTGGCGTACATAGCGCGCAAGTTTGAGAACACGGGCATAGCCATGGAGGACTTGGTGTCCATAGGCGCTATCGGGCTTATAAAGGGCGTGAACACATTCGACGCCACGAAGAAGATAAAGCTCGCCACCTACGCGTCACGCTGCATCGAGAATGAGATACTCATGCACCTGCGCAAGACGAGCAAGCTGCGCCTTGAAATCTCCATCGACGAACCGTTGAACATCGATTGGGACGGCAATGAACTGCTGCTCTCCGACATACTCGGCACGGACGGTGATGAGATATCAAAGCGCATGGAGGACGAAGTGGATAAACAGCTGCTGCTCGACGCGCTGACGCGGTTGGGCGACAGGGAGAAGCGGATAATGGAGCTGCGCTTTGGCCTCTTTGGCAGCGGCGAATACACTCAGAAGCAAGTTGCGGACATACTCGGCATATCGCAGAGCTACATTTCAAGGCTCGAAAAGCGCATTATACGACAGCTTAGGAGGGAACTCCTCGCCATGCAGTAGCTTGTTTCGCGCGCGCACCTGTGGTAGAATATGCGCATAAAAGCTACGGGAGTATTTATGCTGTTTTTGCCCATAACCGTTGACGCGAGGCGGGACATTGAGCCTTACCTGCGCGCCTGGAAACTGGAGAACTCTACCTATTCGTTCACGAACTTGCTCATCTGGGGCCACGGGAATAAGCTGCGCTACGCGCTGCAGGACGGCGCGCTGTTTGTACTCGCGCAGTACGACGATTACCCGCCGTACATGTACGCGCCTCTGACGCTCGACCCCGGCGCGGATTACCGCGCTGCGGTAGACGCCGCGCGCAGTCACATGGAGGCCAACGGCATCGACCCGCTGTTTTTGGGAATAAGCGAGGACATCGAGGTCAAGTTCCGGACATACTGCGGCGACTATCAACTCACGCTCGACCTGGACAACTGCGACTACGTATACGAGGCACAGAAGCTCATCACGCTCTCCGGCAAGCGGCTGCACGCCAAACGCAACCACATAAACCAGTTCGAGTCTGCCTATCCCAACTACGAGTACGTCCCCGCCACCGCAGCGATGCGCGACGATGCGCTCGCAATGCAGCTCGCGTGGCTGCAGAACAAGGACGCGCTGCTGCCGGGTATGGAGGGCGAGTACGATGCCATACGCCTGCTGTTCGACCATATGGACGAGCTCGGGATAGTAGGCGGAGGCATTCGCATAGACGGAAGGCTGGCGGCGTTCTCTCTCGGCCAGAGGATAAGCGAGCGCATGATGGTCGTGCACATAGAAAAGGCAGATGACGCTATACCCGGCAGCTACGCCATGATAAACCAGTGCTTTGCACGGGAGTACTGCACCGACGTACAGTACATAAACCGCGAGGAGGACATGGGTATAATCGGTCTGCGGCGCTCGAAATCATCATATCAGCCCGCGTTTATGATAGATAAGTACATGGCGAGGCCCACGCGATGAGCGCGGTCATACGGCGCATAGCCGCTTCTGACTACGCCGAGGCTGCCCAGGTGTGGCGAACGTGTTTCCCCGAGGACTCCGACGAGTTTGTCGAGTACTACTTCGCGGAGCGCACGCGCCCGGAGTTCGTGTTGGCGGCGTTCGTTGACGGCATGATAGTCAGCAACATGCACATAATACCGCAGGAGCTGCAGCTGCACGACTGCACGCTGCGCATGGGATTCATATCCGGCGTCGCCACACTGCTCGCGTTCAGGCGAATCGGCCTCGCGTCCGAGCTGTTCGCAACGGCATTTGAACAGATGCGCACCGCCGAATTCGACGTCACCGTGCTCCAACCGTTTGACCACCGCTTCTACGCCAAATACGGCTATGTGCCATTCGTCCGCAGGAAAATCGCCATCATGGAGGCTCATGAACGCGACGGCAGGGACGACCTCACCGCGCCGGATGCGGCGCTCATGGAGCGGGCGTACAACGCCTATATGGCAAAGTATCAGGGCGGCGCCGTGAGAACGCCCGCCACCTACGCAAGCCTGCTGCGCGAATTCTCGCTGCCCGGTGCGCGCGCCGCAGCGGCGGGCGCCGCATACGCGCTGCTGTACGAGGACGGCGACGGCGCCGTCGTTCACGAGCTCTGCGGCGACGTCCATTCCGTGCGCAGGCTGCTAAGCGGGCTCTCCGGCGCTTACTCGCGAGTGGCTTTTCCGCTGCCGCTCGACTGCGAGTGCGCGCTCCCTTCGCGGGAGGAGGTGTTCAGCGTCATATGCCCGCTAAACCCCAACGCTGAGGCGCTCCTTCGCCGAGACTCGCTCGATTCGGACGCGCCCGCCGCACACAGACGGCCGCTATTTGCGTTTGACAGGTATTGAATTGTGTAAAAGCTGTAACAAATTGCATTCGGCTTGACGCAAGCTATTATTTATAATATGATGTAAGGCGAATTAGTTCTAACAAGGAGGCTACACCCACATATGTCAATATATCCCATTCTGGCCGCCACCGAGGAAGTAAGCAACTTCTTCCAGTCAGTGCTCTCCTTTTTCACGGAGGGCGGCGGATTCATGATTCTCCTGATCGTCGGCATGCTGCTGCTCATGATCATACCCAACAGAAGGCGTGAAAAGAAAGTCAAACAGATGCTCGAGGCGCTCAAGCCCGGCGATAGGATACGCACCATCGGCGGCATATACGGCACTATAACCTCTGTGCGCGATGACGTGATAACCATTGCCGTAGGCCCCGACAAGCTGAGGATGGTTATTGCGCGCGGCGCAGTCGCCACCATCGAGGACTCCGAGGTGGAGAACACCATGGACAGCGAAATAGCTACAAAGTAGTTTACGCGCTCACGCAACGGCACGCAAGTGCCGTTTTTTTGTGCTATAACGCGTGTTAAACGCATATATGTACTGCAAAAGGTGGTGTTTGTTAGTATGGAAACGGCAAGAGAACAATCAAAGCCCCTTCCGGCGGTAATAAGGGCAGTCCTATTCGCGTCGCTGGCGAGCATACTGCTCATAGTGGCGACGGCCTTATGCGTTTGGCAGAATGTAATGGGTGAAACAGCGGTGTACATAGCAATACCGCTCATCAAGGCGGTATGCGCCTCCATAGCCGCCATTACAGTGATGCGCTCAAACTGCCGGAGGCGCGTGTTGTTTGCGGGCGCGGCGGGTTTGCTCTACATTGCGTTTGCGTTCGCGGTATACTGCCTCATGAGCGCGGAATTCTCGCTAAGCGCCTCGTTCCTGCTCGATATGCTGATAGGCACGGCCGCCGCCACGCTCACAGCGCTCATAATCCATATGCTGCCCGCCAAGGATTAGAGCTGCGCTTCCACCAGTATTACGTCCTCGCCTATTTTGACTATCTTGCAGTACGGTATGACTATTTCTTCGCTGCTCTTAAGTATTCCGAACAGCCTGCTCCTGCCCGGCACTATTATAGAGCTTATGCAGCCCGTGACCGAGTCGAACTCGAAGTCGCATACGCAGCCGAGCCGTGCTCCGTCGCAGATATTGATGACTTCCTTATGTCTGAATTCCGTGAATGTTGAGCAGCGACCATCCGTCATATTCAATCCCCCCATGCCGGCGGTGTTTCCGCCTGCTTCATAGTATGCCGGCGCGGCGCATCGAATGCGCCCGATTGTCGCAAACATAGGAGGTGCCCGTTTGTTTTCCATGCCGCTCTTGCGCATCCTCACTGATGTGCGCTCCTACATCGAGATAAACGCCGCTCCCGTCGGAGAGGCGACGCCGGACACTTTTCTGCCCTATGCCGCACTCAACAGCGGGACGTTTTACATATGCGCTTACCCGCTGGAGGCCGGACACTCGCCGCGCCTGCCCACTGCAGTCAAGCTGTGCGTCGAGAACTCCCGCCCCGTCGCCCCGCTGCCGGAGCGCGCCAAGGTCTGCGTGTGGCCGAATGGGACGATAGACGTGAGCCTGCGCCTGAACGCGCTCAAGTGCGCCTGTGCATCGCGGCCGCGCGAGCTCGCGATAGCGGAGGATTCGCCCTTGGGCAAGCGCCTGACGCTCTTCGATGACCACGGGCTGAAGCTCCTGTGCGAGGGCGGCGACGGCTCCACCATGTACGCACTCGGAGCGGGCATAGGCGGCAGTATAAGCACACTGGACGTGGGCGACAAGCTGCTGGCGGTAGTACATGCACAGCTCCACGAGGGCGAACGGCTGCTGATAATGGACGCTGACGAAACCGCGCTGCTGGATCTGGAGGGAGACGCAGTGGGCGTGGAGGACGGCCGACCATTCGCGCTGACGCGCCTGCAGACATCCAGGCAGCACGAAAGGCGCGTCGTATACGACTACATAAACGGGGTATTTTGCAAGGTGTCCGACGAGAGGGGCTTCTTTTCACACAGTGCTGCGCCGCTGAACTCGCGGGCGAATATCGCCATAGCGCTCTGCGAAGCCGCGCGAGAGGGGCTGTACGTAGAGGCGCTCTCGCTGTTAACTCCGGATATGCGCTCAGACGAAACCGTCGACGCTATACGGGAACTGTGCGGCGGCTTTGAGTACGCGGCTTTGCCCATAGGGGTGGAGGACTCCACCACGCTGGGACTATGCCTGCCCGAAGGCGATGGGCTCTACCGCGCGAAGCTGCTGCGATTTGAATTTGCGGAATCGCTCGTAAGCGATATAGAAGAAGTGTAAAGCGCGCGCATCACAGCGCGCCCGCACCATATACTCCTGCTTATCTACGCCTCGCCGCCTTTGACGGAGGGCGTGAGCCGTTTGGCGGCGCCGCTTTTGCCTTCCCTGCTCAGGAAGTACGCCACGGCGAAGCCCGCCGCAAGGCACAGCACCGCAACCGCGTACCCCACCCATGTGACGGCGGCATAGTCTACCTCGATCTTCAGCAGCACGGCTGCGGGCGATGCCGCCATTAGCGCTATGAGCGCCCAACAAGTCGTCACCGGTACCCGCTCCAGCAGCCGCCTTATGAGCTTTGACGCCAGCACCACGCCCGCTACGGCGCCCAGCGCAAAGGGAACGAGCACAAACGCGCTCTCCCAAACCATGCCGCCGTTTAGCGTAACGACTCCTTCGGTCAGCTCTTTTATGGAGTTAGTAACTTCGTAGTAGTAGCCCGCTATGAGCATTACGGCGCTGCCGCTTATACCCGGTATCACCATCGTCGCCGCAGCGACAAAACCCAGCGCCATGGCGATTACAAAGTTGATCACCGATGGCTCGAGAGTGTTCGCGTTGTCTGCGCCGCCGCTGAAAACAAGCAGCAGCACCATGGCTGCCAATGCCGTCAGAAACGCCGCGGCGTGCGAGAGCCGGAACCTCGTGCCCTTCACAGTGCGCGTCAACGCCGGTACGCCGCCCAGTATGAGTCCCACGAATACCATCGCCGTCTGCAGCGGAAAGCGCGTAAGCAGCGCCATAAGCAAGAATGCGAACGCCACTATTCCCAGCAGTATGCCCGCTCCGTACGGGATGAGTGCGGGAAGCGTTTGCTTGCGCTCCGGCTCTTTGCCGGATACAAGCGTCAGTACCGCACTGTACATGCCCATGCTCATCGCCATAGAGCCAGCGCTTACGCCGGGTATCATTACCGCCATCCCGGTTACGAATCCCTTGATTACATTGAGCAGCAACCGCATCGGCTTTCCCCTCTTCAATAGTGCAGCCGCCTGCGCATGAGATTCTTTACGCGCTTGTTGCTGTCCATGATGATGAGTATCGCGGCTATCGCCACGCAGGGGGCGAACACGAGCCACGACCACGACAAACCCACGTCTGCGGACAGATAGAGGTCTATCACTATCTCGACGCCCAGTGTGCAGACCCCCATGGAACCCACGATACACGCCGCAATGAGCAGCTTGGTGAGCTTGCCGCTGTCTATCACGGATACGTTTATGGCTCCGACCGCCATAATCAGCAATATCAGCGGCAGGGCGAGCGTCGAGAACCACTGCGCACCGCCCACGAGCTCATTGAGCACATACATGAACAGTGTAAGCGCGAGGCAGTCTATTACCACGAAAAACAGCGGATGCCAGTTTAACGGGTAGACGGGCAGCACGACCACCAGCATGGCAAGCAATATGGACGCGAGCACATAGAGCGACCATGTGAGCCCGCCGCCATACACGCCGTCGGTTATGACGCATATGCCACCCGCCAGTGTCAGCAGCACGGTGAACACTCCCGCCACCGTCCTGCGCTGTACTTTTCTGGCAACCTTGTCCAGATGCCGGGAATACGGCCTTATGACGTCAGAGCGCACGGGCTCACGGGGGTTGACCACCTCCGTCCGGCACAGGGGGCATATCTCGAGGCTCTTTTCAAGCTCTACCCCGCAATTGACGCAATATGACATAACAGTCCCCCCTATAATTCGTTTGATTCCACGAGCACATGTATGGAATTCTTGACGAGCGCCGTGAAGAACAGCCGCTCCAGATATCTCTCGCTTATGGTGGATGAAAAGCTCAGCGACATTGTGTCCCCAAACGTCAGCACCGCGCATTCGCACTTATTCCGCCTGGCGGTGTGCAGCGCGAAGTCCATACGCTCTATATGCTGCGCCAACTCGTCCGGCATGTCTACCACGCCCATGTTCGACAGAGTAGTTGAGAACAGGTTCTCACCTATGCGCGACCACTCGAAGAATATTGCGGCGTTCTTTACAAACAGCGGGACGAAACGCAGCACGACATTCTTCTCGTCGGCCACATTCTTGCTTATCCGCGCGTTCAGATTCTTCTCCGTGTACATCAGCCGCATGTAATGATGTACCTGCGACAGTATTTCCTCGAATGTAAACTCGCCGTACTGCGGGTCTATTCCGGGGTTGAGATACTGGGAGAAATTCCTCAGCGTGCGCGTGCCGTAATACCTCCTGAGATTCACTGGTACGCTCACCTTGACAGGGCGCTGAGGGTGGCCGTCCGCTAACTGTATCTTGTACACGCACTGGAGCAGCAGAGCGGTCAAAAATTCCGTCACCGTGGCGCCGTGGCGCTTGGCGGCGGCGTGCACCTCGCTCGCGCGCATCGTGCCCGTGGTTATTCGCATGAAGTCCATTGGAAGCCGCGTGCCGCGTATCTTGTACGCGCGCTGCTCCATTCGCGGAGGCAGTATCTTCATCTCGCTGAAGCGCATGAAGGCGTCCTCCAGTTCCTCGTCGTCGGGCCTGTCTGTCGGATCGAGCACGCCCCTGTCGCAGGGGATATCGTGCCCTGCCATGCGCAGATACTGCGCCAACAGCGTCTTGAAAAACGTCAGTCCGCCCGTGCCGTCGGTCACGACATGGTGCATCTCAAGGCTTATCCGGTTCTCATGGCAGCGCACCCTGAAGAGCGGTTCCCCCTTCGTCATGGCGCCGCACGGATTTATTACGTCGTCCTCCACGCGCGGCGCTGCGCTCAGCCTCTCCAGGTAATACCAAAACATGCCCGTGCGTATCCGCACATAGAAGCTCGGAAAGCGCTCGCTCAGCGAATCGAGCGCGCGCTGAAGCAGTTCTCGGCTCACCGGTTCCTTCATGATAGCCGTCATGCGGAAAATCGGAGACCAGCGCTCCGTCTGTATCACAGGATATATCTTGGCGGCATTATCCAGCCTAAACCAGTTGTAGTCGCTCATTCTCCCCTGCCCAGCCTGGCGTCAACAAAGTCCTTTACACTGCGCATCGCCCTGTACGCCTCCGGTATGTCGAGCGCCTGCCACGCGTGCCACATCTCCCCCCACTCCTCGAGGCGTACGTCCACGTCCGCGTCCGCCATGGCGTCTGAGAGCATGCGCGCATCGTCGAGCAGCAGCTCGCAGGAGCCCACCTGTATCAACGTAGGAGGCATGTCGTGCATCGCACCAAATGCGGGCGACACGTAGGGGTTAGCCGGGTCGAGCGGTGCGTACTCCCACGCCGCACGGGCCAGCTTATCACGCGTGAGCATTATGTCTGCATCTATATTCGTCTCGTATGACTTCCCGGACAGCGTCAAATCCGTCCACGGCGACATGCACACCATGCCCGCCGGCAGCGGCCTGCCCTCGTCGCGCAGCTTAAGCGCCAGCGCCACCAATAGCCCTCCGCCCGCACTCTCTCCTATGAAGACCACGTCCTTGCTGTCATAGCTTTCCAACAGCCTCGAATACGCAGTCTCAGAGTCTTCCAGCGCCGCGGGGAACGGGTATTCCGGTGCAAGCCTGTACTGAAACGAGAATGTATTGACCTCAACCGTGGACGCTATCTGTACCGACAGCAGCCTGTTGCTCACCAAAGAGCCGCTGAAATACGCGCCGCCGTGCACATAGAACAGCGCCTTCCCTGCCGGCGCTCTCGCGTGCAGTACCCACTCGGCGGGCATTTCGCCCACGTTGGCCTCCACGAACGATATGCCCTCCGGCACCGGCCTGACCTTCCCCAACACGTCCTGCCCCAGGCGCTCCAGAGGCACGCTCAGGGAGTTGGTTACGGGTTTTAGCCGCTCTATCAGCCTGCGAACCCGCCTCGCCTTCTCAGTTACCATTACGACTGCACCAAAAACGCATTGATAAACATACTAATATCCCCGTCCATCACCGCCTGTATATTGCCGTTCTCCGCCCCCGTGCGATGGTCCTTTACCATCGTGTAGGGTTGGAATACATACGACCGGATCTGGCTGCCCCATTCTATTTTCTTCATTTCTCCCTTTATCTGAGCCATCTGCTCCATGCGCTGACGCTCCTGCAGCTCGAGCAGCTTTCCCTTAAGCATGCGCATCGCAGTTTCCCTGTTCTGTATCTGGCTGCGCTCGTTCTGACACTGCACTACTATACCCGTGGGCAGGTGCGTGATCCTTATAGCGGACGACGTCTTGTTGACGTGCTGCCCGCCCGCGCCGCTGGAGCGGTATGTGTCAACGCGCAGGTCGTCGGGGTCCACTTCAATATCCCCCCTGTCGTCATCCAGTATGGGCGTCACATCCAGTGAAGCAAATGAGGTATGCCTCCTGCCGGAGGAGTCAAACGGCGAAATCCTGACTAACCTGTGTACGCCCTTCTCGGCCTTGAGATAGCCGTACGCATTGTCGCCGTCCACCTCAAACACCACGCTCTTTATGCCCGCTTCCTCGCCGTCGAGCATGTCCAGCACCTTCACCGAAAAGCCCTTTGCGTCGCAGTAGCGCGTGTACATGCGGTAGAGCATGCTCACCCAGTCCTGCGCCTCGGTGCCGCCCGCGCCCGCGTGCAGCGAGAGCACGGCGTTGCTCGAATCGTAATCGCCCTTGAGCAGCGTCTCGAGCTCCAGCGCGTCTACGTCCGCTTTGAGCGCAGCGCATTCGGCGGCGATCTCGCCCGCCATGGAGTCGTCTTCCTCTTCCTCCGCCATCTCTATGAGCGTCTCTACATCCGATGCGCGCGCAGACAGCGCAGCGTACTTCTCCAGCTTGCCGTTTACGGCCTTTATGCGCTGATTGACCTTGTTCGCGCCGTCTACGTCGTTCCAAAACTCCGGTTCGCTCATCTTCGCCTCGAGCGACTCCCGTTCAGCCCTCAACCCGGCGAGGTCAAAGGGATTCACCTGCCTTTTTCAGCGTTTCGATTATGGCCGCGAGCTGCTGACGGTATTCGTCCAACTGTACCATTCGTTCACTTCCCTTCCGTGCTTTTATGTATTAGTCGTCCTTGCGTCCGCAGCAGTACTTGTACTTTTTGCCGCTGCCGCAGGGGCATGGATCGTTCTTGCCCACCTTTTTGACCGCTCGCCGCATCGTCACGGGCCGCTTTGCCTCGCCGCCCGGCACCCCGTCGCTTATCCTGAACGTCACGCGGCGCTTGGGCTCGGATATCCGCGTGTTGTAGAGGCTCTTGATGGTCAGCTCACGCACCTGCTCGAGCATCTGATTGTACATGTCGAAGCACTCGTTCCTGTACTCGTTGTACGGGTCCTTGTGCCCTATAGCCCTGAGCCCTATGCCGTCCCTGAGCTGGTGCATGGCGTCTATGTGCTCGCTCCAGTTCTCGTCGATGGCGTTGAGCAGTATGCAGCGCTCGCGCTCATCGGGGTTGCCGCCCGCTTCAGCGTACGATTTGCGCAGCAGCTCGTACTGCGCTACGAGCGTGCGCTCTATGCGCTCCTCGAGCTCGCCGCGCGACAGTTTTGACAGCTTTGAAGTCGCCAACGCCTGTATAGCGCCTACTATCACGCCCGCATAGAACTTCATGGAGTCGTTCTGCACGGTCTTTGTCAGCTCCGCGGGCGTCGGAACGGTGTTCTCGAGCTTAACCCGCTTTGCGACGTCCTTCACGGCGCGTATCTCCTCGAGCTTCGCGCTGCGCGCTTCCAGCGCCTTGGGCAGCTGCTCCAACATGAACTTGTCCGCCGCCTGCCTCGCCTGGCGCTCTATGTCCTCAAACTCGGCTTGCGTCACGAAGGCCTGCATTGGCTTGGCGTATGTAAGCTGCGTCAACTCCCGCACGAGCGCCGCCACATCCCATTCGCCGCGCTGCGCGTGCGCCGGACAATGCGCCTCAATGCGCGACTTTATGCCCTCGCGCACCATGTTCTCTATCGCATCGGTGATGACTTTTCCTTCCAGTATTTCGCGCCTCTGCTTGTAGATTATCTCGCGCTGCTCGTTCATCACGGTGTCGTACTTGAGCACGTTCTTGCGCACCTCAAAGTAGTACGCCTCGACGTTCTTCTGCGTGGACTCGACGCGCTTGCTCAGCATCTTCATGTCGAGCACCACCTCGTCCCCATAGCTGCCAAAGCGCTCCACGAGCTCTCTGACCTTGCCAAAGCGCTTCATAATGGAGTCCTCCAGAGATATGAAGAACCGGCTCTCACCCGGGTCTCCCTGGCGTCCCGCGCGGCCACGCAGCTGATTATCTATGCGCCTGGATTCATGGCGCTCCGTACCTATTACGTACAGGCCGCCCGCCTTGAGCACTTCGGCGCGCTTGCGCTCCGTCTCCGTCTTTGCCTCCGCGTAGAGCTCTGCATAGAGCTCCCGCGCCTCCAGCCGCCTGCCCGTGTCACGGGATACGTCCAGCAGCTCTATCGCCTTCTCTATCGTCTCCTCGTCAAAATCCTTGCCGCGCTTATCCTTGCTCTTCAGCAGCTTGGTCTTAGCCAGGAACCCGGGGTTTCCCCCCAGGAGTATGTCCGTTCCGCGCCCCGCCATGTTGGTCGCTATGGTTATCGCGCCCGGCGCGCCCGCCTGGGCGATTATCTCCGCCTCGCGCTCGTGCCGCGTCGCGTTAAGCACGTTGTGCGGCAGCTTGCGCTTTGCGAGCATACTGCTGAGCAGCTCGCTCTTCTCGACTGAAGCGGTGCCGACGAGCACAGGCTGCCCCTTTTGGTGGGCGCGCAGTATCTCCTCGACTATGAGGTTGAACTTTATCTCTTCCTTTATGACTATCACGTCGTTGTGGTCTGTCCTGACGTTGGGCTTATTGGTGGGTATCTCTATTACGTCCAGGTCGTATATCGCCTGGAACTCCGGCTCCTCCGTCTTTGCCGTTCCGGTCATGCCGCCCAGCTTCTTGTACATGCGGAAGTAGTTCTGTATGGTTATGGACGCCACGGTGCGGTTCTCATTGCGTATCGCGACGCCCTCCTTCGCCTCTATCGCCTGGTGCAAACCGTCGGAGTAGCGCCTGCCTATCATGAGGCGGCCCGTGGATTCGTCCACGATTATTACTTCGCCGTCTTTGACGACATAATCCACATCGCGCTCGTACAGCGCCTTCGCTATCAGCGCCTGCATTATGAAGTGCTTTATCTCGGAGTACTCCTCCTCCTTGGAGCTCGCCTCCGCCACGTCGAACTCGTCGCCGGGATCGGTGACGCCCTCCGTACCGTACAGGTCGCCTATGCCGTAAAAATCCTCCGCCTTCTTCATGCCGCGCTGCGTCAGCGAAACGCGCCTGTCCTTTACGTCCACCATGTAGTCGCCGCTCTCCTTGGGCGCCTGCTGCATCAGTACGGCTTCTATCTTGGAGGCGTTCTCGTCCACATCGTCCCCGCGCTCAAGCGTGCGCACAAAGTCGTTTGCCTTGCGGCACGGCGCGGAGACGGGCTTGCCGCTGCCGGATATGATGAGCGGCGTTCGCGCCTCGTCTATGAGCACGGAGTCCACTTCGTCCACTATCGCGTAGTTCGGCTCGCGCTGAACAGTATCCTCTATGTACACCGCCATATTGTCGCGCAGGTAGTCGAAGCCCAGCTCGCTGCTGGTGCTGTATATGACGTCGCAGCGGTACTGCTCCCGCTTGACGTTGCGAGTCTGCCCCCGCACTATCGTGCCGACCGTTAGGCCGAGGAATGTGAACACGCGTCCCATCCACGCGGCGTCGCGCTGCACCAGGTATTCGTTTACCGTGACTATGTGCACGCCCTTGCCCTCGAGCGCGTTGAGATACGCCGGCAGAGTTTCCACGAGCGTCTTGCCTTCGCCCGTCTTCATCTCGGATATTTGGCCATTGTGAAGCACTATGCCGCCGAGTATCTGTACGTCGAAGTGACGCATCCCCACGGTGCGTACCGCCGCCTCCCTGACGACCGCAAACGCCTCCGGCAATATGTCGTCGAGCGTCGCACCCGCGCGCAGCCTGCCCCGGAATTCCTCCGTCTTTGCCGCCAACTCCTCGTCCGACAGCGCCTGCATGGAGGGCTCCAGGGCGTTTATCGCCTTTAGCTTGGGCATCAGCTTCTTGATCCTGCTCGCACTTGACGTTCCAAGTATTGTGTCCAGAAAACCCATGTGTACTTCCTTCCGTTCCAATTCATAGCATTTTATCATCATTTGCGCCGCTTTACAATCGAATGCGCAAACAGCGCCATATGTTTTCATTGCGGACACATTTTGCTGGCGAATCATGCTATAATTCAGGGTGGAGGTGCGTATGAAAAGACTGATTTCCGCGTTCCTGGCGCTGGCGGCGCTCGCCGTCTGTTGCGGCTGCGCAACCCCTTCCAGCGCGTATATAGACCCGGACGGAGATACAGTGCGCACGCGCTTCATACCGCCCGAGGGCTTTTACCGCGTTGAAAGCGACGGCTACGGCGAGTACCTGCGCGACATTCGCGTGCTCCCCGAAGGCACCCAAATCCGCAAGTACGACGGCACGCTCGTCAACAGCGGCGTTGAGTACTGCGCCGTGCTCGACGTGGACGTGGGCACGCGCGACTTGCAGCAGTGCGCCGATTCCGCGCTGCGCCTGCGCTGTGAATACCTGTTCTCCATAGGCGCATACGACCAGATATGCTATCAGCTAACGAGCGGCGATGAGCTCCCCTACACCATGTACAGGGACGGCTACCGCCTGCACGTGGAAAACGGCACGGACGTCTCCCTCACCAAGGATGAGCCGTACGATGAGAGTTATGAGACGTTTAGAGAGTACTACACGGATCTGTTCCGCTACGCTGGCACCATCTCCATAGAGAGGGAGAGTCAGAGCGTGGCGCCGGAGGATATGCAGATAGGCGATGTGTTCGTGATAGGCGGCAGCCCCGGCCACCTCATGTTCGTGCTGGACATGGTATGCGACGACAACGGCAGAAAGGCGTTCCTTATCGCTCAGGGCAACACGCCCGCACAGCAGATGCACGTCCTCGTCAACTCCGGAAGTATGTCGCCCTGGCTGCTGCTCGATGAGAGCTCCTTCCCAATAGTACGCGGCGACCTCTCCTTCGGCGTGGAAACGCTTAAGCGCATGCCCTGACTCATGTCGTGAGCTGACGCACCGCCTCGTACTCCTCAGCGAATATCGCCGCGTTTATGCCGCGCGCGAGTATTCCCGCCATATCGTCCACCATAGTGTCTATATCCTTGGGAGTCATTATCATGTCTCCCATTTCTTCGGCTATGGATACGCCTTCAAGGTCGCCGTCCGGCATGCCCGCGTCCTTCGCCATGAGACCAAGGGCATCGCGCACGACCGTAGCCGCGTATACCACGAGCGGTACGCCTATCGCCAGCACCTTGCAGTTGAGCTCCTGCTCGCTTATGGACGCGCGCCTGTTGCCCACGCCCGAGCCCGGACTTATGCCCGCGTCCGTGAGCTGCACCGAGGCGCCTATGCGCGTAGCCCTGCGCGCCGCAAGCGCGTCTATGGCTATCACGAGGTCGGGGCGCACATGCTCCACCGCGCCGCGCACCAATTCCACGGTTTCAATGCCCGTTACGCCCAATACGCCGGGCGCTATCGCGCATACAGAGCTAACGTCCGCATCGAGCGCGTCGGGCAAAAGCTGGCGAATGTGCCGGGTGACGTATATGCGCTCCACTACGCGCGGCCCCAGCGAGTCGGGCGTGACTTCCCTGTTCCCCAGGCCCACCACCAGCACCACGGCACGGCTGAGCTCCATGCCGGCAAGCCGCTGTATCTCCTCGGCGACGCGCGCCGCCACTTCGTCGAACAGATCCAAGGGGCGCGCGGCTATGCCCTCCGCGTCCAGCGTGATGTAGCTGCCCTTGTTCTTGCCGTACCTGCCCGCCGCCTCGTCCGTGAGGAGCTTTATGCGCGTAACCACGACGTCGCCCAGGCGCTCCTCGCTCTCCTCCACTCCGTCGGCGCTCGCGTCGAGCTCCCTCAACTCTATCGCCATGTCCGTCCTGATGGCCGATTCGCACCTTCGCTGCTCCACAGAAGCTCTCCTTTGCACCGTTTTGAGTTAGTCTTTGCGGCGTACGCCCCTTTATGCGCCCGCGGCGCAAAAAATGACCGCCGTTTGAAACGGCGGTCACAGGTCGCGTCAGCTTCTACGCCCGGGAGCGCTTCGCCCTGCCGTCAATGACGAGCTTTGCAGCTATCAGCACAACCGCCAGGGCTATCATGCCCAAGTAGAACGCCGTGCGCTGCATGTCGCCCGTTATGGGCGGGTCGGGGTCGTCGGGCTCGATGGGCAGCTCCTCTACGGTGAATACCCACCTTATCTCACCCATAGTGCTCATGTACTCGTTGCCAAGCTCTATGGGCACGTTGAGCAGCATGTTTATCTCCGTGCTCGCCCCGGAGTAGAATGTGCCGAGGTATACGTTCTCCGCGAGGTCGCCCTGTTCTCCTGCGGGGCCCTCGTAAAGTATCGTCGCATGCTCCTGCATGACGCGGATGGTCAGCTCGTTGAGGAAGTCCTCGTATTGAGCTTCTACCGGCTCGGCGCGCAGGTACAGCTTTATCTTTACCTCGTTGCTTATGGAGTTCGTAACGCCTATGCGCTGCTCTATCACATCGCCGGGCATTACTCCCTTGTAATTCTCGAACAGGTCTGTGCTCTCAGGTATGAACACGAAGCGCTGCGCATCGCCGTCGTACTCGACATTGGTGTCGCCGGCAAGCGCCACGGAACACGTGAACACTATCGCTATCGCACACAGAGCAGCTGCCGCTGTCAAAAAGCGCTTCTTCATCAGCCTTGCCCTCCTGTTCCCGGCGTCAGGACGCCGTTTTCGATTGTAACGCCCCAGCTCTCCTCTACTGCGTTCGCGGGCAAAGACTGTATCGCGGAGGCGAGCACGTGTATGACCAGATGATACTCGTCACCGTCAGTCAGCTGCGTCGCACTCTTTATGAGCACGTCCGTCGAAGTGTCCGGATCTACCGGCAGCTTGTAGTAGTAGAAACCATCGGCTCCCTCTAGCCAGTTGCTGGGATTGGGGTCGTCGTCTGTGGCCAAGCTCAGCGTGTAATCCGTGCCAAGCTGCGGCGCTATGCCCACTACGTTGCCCGCGTCGTCCTCAAAGTACACCACTATGGCGGCGCGTATGTAGGCGGGGATATCGCCCGTGTTCGTTACCACGACATTACTCTTGGTCGCGCCATCCCATTCTTCCTCGACTTCTACGCCAACACTGCCGACCGTGAACGTATTGTTAACAGCGCCGGGGTTGGAGGTGAGCCATGCCAGGGTCCCGGTCACGGCTGCCGCTAAGAACAGCGCCATGCAGAGGGCGATGGAGGACACCTTTACCATGCGCGATGTAAGGCGTTCGGCTTTAGTCCTACTCATCGTGCTCGTCCTCCTTTCCGGGGAGTACGGCGTCCGGCATATCTGTCGAAGATACCGGCCTGCCAAATACGTTCTCCACTGAGAAGTCGTCCGTGAGCCACTTGGTCTCGGTGAGCGTGTTCGTAAACGTAGCCGTCTGCACGCTGTTGGCCGCAGTCAGCTCCGGATCCGTGTCCGTGCTCGAAGCCGTATACCGCCATGACCAGTCTCCGTTCTCGCTGACGGCGTAAACGCCCAAGGGCAATCCGGTTATCGTCTGGGAACCCGTGCCGTTGACGACCACATCGAGCGTAAATGCGGCAAGACCGTTCTGCGCACCGTATTCCACCGTGAATATGAAGCTCTGGTTCGCATCCATGAGGGATGAGCCTTCCGCCATATTCTTGTCTATGGTGAGTGTGGCGGTGTTGACATGCAGGACAAACGCCCCGCTGTTCGCCGCCCCCTCGCAGCCCGGATGCGTACAGCTCGCATGCACGAATGGCAACAAGTGGTCGGCTATATCTATGCCGCCCTGCTTGACCGTCACGTTTACGGGAATATCCTCCCTCGTGACGACATAGCCGCCATTGTACACGCCCGCCACCGCTTCAGCATATTCAAGCGTCAGCTGCGGCTTTTCGCCTATCATCGTCACTTGGGTATCCAACGTGCTGCCATGCTTCCAGGCCACGCCGCGATAGTTGGCGTCGTAGTTCGCCGGGGCCGCGCCGCCATACCAGACCTCGCTGTCCGCAAACGTCAGTTCGGGCTTGAAGACATGGATGTCGGCGGTATCGGTGCCTGTCTCCGTGTCCGCCTCAGTGCCGTTAAGAGGCGAAATATTCAACGTGACACTGTAGGTCGTGTCCTTCGCAAGGCCAGTGTAAGACTCTTCGGTCAGTGTCATGGCGATATCGACGTACGCGTACTGCCAGGGTTCCAGGCCCCAACCTGCTTCGTCAAGTTTGAGTGTTATCCCATTCTCGGTAACAGCCGTCGCTCCGGCAAGCAGCTGCGCGCTTGTGAGACCGCCAAACAGATACACATTCTTGTCTATTGCGGTAACCGTGAAGCTCGGAATGGGCAACACGTCAACCAACGGGTTGATGAACGCCTCAATAAGGTCGCCGTTGCTGTTGTACACGCCGGAGCCCTCCCTGTTGGTGGGAACATTGTAACCGCCAAGGAAACCCGGCTCAGCTCTTACCCTTAACTCGATTATGAGCTTGCGCCCGTAGAACGTCCTCTCTCCGCTTTCAGACCCTGGCTCCGGGCGCGCCGTGCTCGACACGAAGTTGGCGTCGAAGTCAAAGCCCGTTACAGACACGGTCTTACCGTCAATGTTGGGCGTTAAGTCTGTTGCGATAACCCTGTCCTCCCAACTATCGTGGGACAGGGAATTAGCGTTGGCATCGGCGGTGTACAGCGTAACAGCGCTAGCACTTACCCCTGGCTCCAGTGCGAAGAAGTCCGACACTATATCCCTTACCTCAGTGGAGGAATCAAGCTCTATGGTCGGAGTGCTTATCTGTTCGCTGATGCTCTGGAACACGGCGCTCAACGCGTCACTGTCCCCCGCAGAGAGATAATAGCTCGGCGACTGCGGCGTGCCGTTGTTGGAGGACAGCGTCTGCATGAACCAGTTGTTCCTCTGGACATCAGTTCCGTTTTGGTCGCCCGCGCTCGTGGCGTCCGCGCCGTCAAATATGCCTACTGTGTAGACAGTAGCGCCGTATGTGGTCTTGGCGATTCCGGCGTTAGTGATAGCAGTATCTGCCGAGTCGACGGCATAATCATCATCCCAATCTCCTGTGCCCGGAGTTCCATCGGTAAATACGACCACAACGCGGTTGCGCGTTTCTCCTTCGTCGACGGGATGCGCAGCAAATATCCCGTTTGCCATTTCGATTCCGTAGTCGACGAAGGTACCGCCATATGCACCAAGAGCGTTGATTGATGCCGCTACATTACCTGCTCCGCCGGTTGTATTCATAGCTTGGAATGCATCGTCATAATGACTCTGCGCGCTACTGGCATTGTTCGGGTTATTTGAGCTTCCCGCATTATAGGTGTACTGCGTCGCACCTACAAATAGCTCTGTGTTTTCATAACGGCTAGCATTATACGTACCCCATGTGCCGCCACTCGCGAAGCCCACCACGGCGATGCGGTGCGCGACATCATCGTCGGTGCCCAGTTCGCCATCCACACCGGCAGCCTGCGCTGCAACGGAGTTTGCAAAACTCTCCACTGCAGATTTGAGGGCCGCGAGCCTGGTCGTCGTACCCGTCACATATCGCTCATAGAACACATACGGACAGGTCGTGCTCTCACCGTCAGAAACGCCTATGGTAGTCGTAACACCATTGCTGGTATAGCTGTAGGTGTAGCTATAATCCGAGGCGTAGTACAGCGGACCATGAGCGCCAAAATCAGGTACGCCGTTCCGCCCCCTACTCGTTACGGTACTTCCGTCTGCAAATGTGTAGGTGTAGGTACCATTACTACTAGTACGTTCTACTGTCACCTGCAAATACGCACCGTCGACGAGTTGGTATAACCCCGCACTATTGTTGTAGTATTGGCTATTGGTCGTCGTGTCAGAGTACGGCTCGTGGTCGATTCCCTCGCGTTCTACGTTTACAGCGACATAAGTGCCGTCGTCAAGCAAGTGGTAGAGGTTTCCGCTGCCACCATTGTGCCGCCTGCCGTAGTGCGTGCTATTGGTGCTGGCGCTATACGGTCTATATCCGTACGTGTTAAAGTCATCACCCATACTCCCCGACTGGTCGAGCACCAACACTATGTCTGTGGGCGTATATCGTGTAACTTCCGATACGGTTCCCTTAGTGTAGACCTCCACCGTAATGGTGTAGGTACCATCACCATTGGGCACAGCCGTCTTTACCAGCTCCAGACCGTTGTCCGGGTTGGCGTCCTGCGCAGTCGCGCCGCGCGTGGGCGTTTCGCCGACGACGGGATCCAGCAGCGGCGCAGCGTCGGTGAAGTTGACGGTCGTCGAGCTTATGTACTCAAGGCTGCCATCGTCCTCCGCCGCGTCGAGCAACGCGTTCATGTGCGCGTCTAATGCGTCATTCTCCGCCTCCGTGAGGGAAGCGAGGAACGCCTCCAGTTCCGCGTCCGTGTACGCCTCTACCAGCGCGTGCGCTTCTTCCAGTGTGGTGCACGCCATGAGCGCTGAGTACAGCGCTGCGTATTCGTATTCGTTTTCGTTTTCGTCTGCGTCAAGCGCAGGCGCCTCCGCGCCCTGCCCGCCACTCTCGGAGTTGAGCGGAGTTACCTGGGCGTACGCCGACAAAGGCAGCGCGCACACAAGCATCACCACTGTCAGGAGACACGCAAGTATTCGCTTTTTCATATCGCTCGTCCCCCTTTACTCCGGCCAGCCGACCGCTTCAAGCGCGCTTGAGCCGTTGTTTGCCGCCTGCGTGGCGTGTGCGTTGAGCAGCACTTCGGCAGTGCTGTTCTGGTACATGTCGCCCATCTCCCACGCAAATGTCACTTCCGTGAACAGGGGTTCGGTGGCCTCGCCGGGCTGCAATACAGCCATGTAGTAGTACCAGCCGTCCCGCTCTGTCCAGTATTGTTCGTTTATGTCCAGCTGTATCAAGGTCGTGTCGACCTCGCCCGTAACACCCTCGGCAAGCGTTATCCCTAACTCTATGCTCACGCGCACGTAAGCGGAGTTTGCGCCGGTGTTTACCACTTTGGGTATCTTGCTCACCGATGCTCCGGGCATAACGCCGGACACGTCCTCAAAAGGTACCGGTTCGCCCTCTTCGTCCACGGCGTCCGTCAGCTCTATGAGCTCTATGCTCAGGTTGCCTGCCGTGATGCGGTTCTGGGCGTCATCCTCCGCGGTATAGAACGCTATCGTCCCCGCCGTGACCAAGGCCAGGCAGAGCGCCAACGCTGATACCAAAAGGATCTTTCTCTTCATCCCAGCTCCTTTCCGTGCCAGCAGCCCTCCGGTTGCCGGAGGACCGGCACGATCCACATATGTACTATGTGGCCGCTTGGTCCGCGCCTGCGGTCATGTCCGCAAGCGGTTACGGTTCGGGCCAGCCCTGAGCCTCAAATACGGTAGCGCCGTTGTTCGCGGCCTGCGTTGCGTATGCGTAGACGTCTATGACCGCCGTCGCATTCATGTACATGTTGCCCATGTCCTCCAGGTCAAACGTCACCGTTGTAAACAGCGGCTCGGTCACTTCGCCGGGCTCGAGTATGCTGTTGTAGTAGTAATAGCCGTCAGTGCCAAGAGTCCAGTCCGTCGTGTTGTAATCGAGCGTAACGAGACTCGTGTCCGGCGTGCCCTCGATACCCTCGGCAAGCTCTATCGCCAGCTCGACGCTTACGCGCACCCACACGGCATTGCTGCCGGTGTTCCTGACCTGAGCTATCTTGGTTACCGAGTCGCCCGGCATCACGTCTATGACGTCTACAAACGGATCGCCGTCCGCATCCAGCTCCTCTACCTCTATGGCTACATCGCCCGTGGTTATCCTGTTCTGGGCGGTATCCTCCGCCGTGAAGTACGCAATGGTGCCGGTCGCAGCCAGGGCGATACAGCACACTACGGAGGCGATTATTATGAGTTTCTTCTTCATGTTGTACTCTTTCCTCCTAAATCAGATTGCACCCGGTGTGTTCACCGGCGGGCGCGCGGCCCGCGGGGTCTCCCCCGCAGACTGTGCGCCCGTTCCTGCTCGGGTAGCGCTGCGCAACCCGCGTGGGGTTAGGCAGCGTAAGAGCCGCATATATTACGCCCAGGGGTTGTAGTTTGCGCCAAAGGACGCGGTAAACGCCTCCTCAGCAGTTGCAAAACCGGCCGCCTGGCAGGCTATTGCGAACACGGGGCAGCTTACACCGTCTCCGATGTCAAATCCCAGCTGCACAACAGTCTCAGTCGTAGCACCGGGCCTCTTGATGGTTATGAAAGAAGTACCATCTGCGTTTTGTCCAATGTTAATAACGTTGGCATCGAGGTACACGCCATTTACAAACCGCTCTGTGGTAGCTTCCGGAGCAAGAGTCTGATAATAGTCAGCATAGTATACGTTGTACAGTATGCCGTCGATAGTCGTATCGAAGGACTTCCAGCTGCCGTCAGCGTTCTGCCATATCCACCTGTCATTCGCGCCTGTGGACACCCAGCCGTCATTGTTCTGATCATTGTCGTCTGCCTCTGCCGGCCTGGTTCCAAAGTTGAAGTGGAGTATGTTCAAACCGGCGTCAGTTGTATTATCCAATACGGCTGGTATAGCGAAGTAGGCGCGGACATACGCGTCCAAAGAACCCGTGTTCTCTACGGTGACGACCTTGTCAACATAGTTAGCGGCGGTCGGCAGACCATTCGCATCAGCAGGATCCTGCGCGCTACCCACGATGGGTACCAGGAACTTATCCTGTTCAAAAGTCTCCAACGCAGTACCTTCTTCGTCCCTCTGCTGCTCTATCAAATCAATAATGACATTGCCCATGGTGAAGGTGTTGGTCTCGTTATCGGTATCCGTGAAGTAAGCGATTGAAACGCCTATCGCCGTTACCGCGAGAATCGCGACTGCCAAGCTGATTGCTATTAGCTTCTTCTTCATTGTTGCATTTCTCCTTTTTGTTGTTTGTTTTGGTGTTATGGTTTGGCAGGCCTATGCCTGCGCTGCGCGGCAGGCAACTGTCGCGCAGGTTTGGATCAGTGTGTTTGTGTGTTTGTGTGTTCGCTCAGCGAGCGAAGTTACGGCTGTGATTAAGACCAACCGCCTTGCCATCCTGCTGTCCAAGCGTCTGCTGCAGTATCAAACCCTTCCGCCTGGATGACGTAGGCCGTGACGACGATTTCGGCGTCAGCATAATCCGCAAGGTAGAAGACTCCTTCTTCAGCCGGATCAGGCTTCGGGTGCCTTACATCCTCGTCGATAGCGAACTCACCAAATACCTGGTAGTCCACTGCAGTAGTTCCAGTGTTGGCATTGACCTGCTTATAGTAGACGCCATCAACGCCCGTGAGCGCCGTCCACCGATTGTCCGCTATCTGAGCGGCAATGTTCTGGTAACCACCTTCTACAGTAGGAGCTTCAATGTCCGCTATGCCGTTGTCCACTCTTATGAAGATGTAGCTCGCCTCGCTGCCAGGCTGAACATGCACTGTGGGATCCTTGGCGTACTTGTGACCAGGGATGAGCTTGTATTCGTTTGCCTTTACGCGGGCAGCTTCTTCGCCTGTAAGCACTACACCGTATGCATCGACCTTGGCTTCATCGAGCGTAACATCGACGTCACCGACGGTGAACGTGTTTGTGACAGTTTCCTGGGAAGTCAGGTATGCCAGCGTTCCGCCTGCTGCGATTCCTATCACCGCGACGAGCGCGATGAGCATAACCGCTGTTCTCTTCTTCATTTTGTGTTCCTCCTCTTTCTACGTTTATATATCAGCCCTTTGGCGATATATCGTCCTCTGCCGGCTCCGCCGCGTCCGCTGCGGAGGCCTCCTGCGCCGCCTGCTCGCCGACGGTCTGCGCCGCCTTTTCCTTCGCATCCAGCTTCTTGACTATGTCCGGCACAAAAACCCACAGCAGCAGCAGTACGCCCACGCAAATGGTTATGTACAGCCCCGGCGGGTTGGTCACGAAATCCGCGACATACCCCATGTATGGCACGAACATTACCGGCACGCCTATGAGATTGTTGAAGTGTACGGGCGCGCCGTCCGCGGAGTCGTTGGCGTCACCCTTGGTGTAGAAATGCTGGTTCTCTGCGTCTATGGCTATCACGCGGTGGGTGGCTATCACCAGATCCTCGTTTAGCACGAACGTGATGGGGTCGCCCACCTGCACGTCGGCAGCGGCGCACTCGCGCACATATATCAGCGAGCCGGTAGGATACTCCGGCTCCATGCTGCCGGAGAGCACCGCAAAGGGCTGCAGCCCCACCAGGCGCACGCCCACCAACAGAATCGCCAACAGCACCACAACACATGTGATAAAAGCGCTGATGAAAGCGTATACGACCTTGAATCCGGTTCTGCGCCGCGGCTCCATATTCTCTTGCGCTCCTATTCCCGCCGCCTGCCGCAAAAAATACTCGCCACGGCGTTTCAGCGTTTGAATTTAAGAATTTAGAGTTTTTAGGTTACCGCAGTTAACTAACAATTTCAAGCGCACACGAGGACTAAAAATGTCGCTTTACACGCCACTTTTGCGGCATGGAAAAAACCCGCAAATTATCGACAAATCTCGCTCTTTTTCGCATCGGCTGCGGATGGCCGTTCGCCCCCGCGAGGGGGTGGCGACGGGCGCGGCGCGCGCGTCAGCGCGCGGGCGGGCGCGCGCAGTGCGCCCGCGGAACGGCGCAGCCGTTCCGCCGCGCCTGAGGCTTCCCGCGGTAGCGGGAAGCTACCTTGTGGGTGGGTGGGCGGGGGCGCGCAACCCAAAGTTGCCGGCCGCAAACGGCACGCAACCCGGGTTTGCTTGCGCGCCATATGCCTGCAATGCTACAATCGAGCGAAAAATACACCGGAGGTGCGGATTGAAACTTAGAACCCGTAAATACACGGTACTGGACTGCATAGGCATTTCGCTGCGTTGCTCGCCCGTCATATTCCCGCTGCGCACGCTGCTGACGCTCGGCAAGGCGTTTATACCGGCAGTATCTGTGACGCTTACGGCGCAGTTTGTGGACGCGGCAATCGCGGCCGCGCAGGGCGAAGCGGCGTTTGAGCTGATATTCGAGCCGCTGCTGCTGTTGCTGCTGACCATTGCGTACTCGCTGTTCCAACCAAAGCTGCTCACGCTGCTGCGGACGCTGTTTCAAAACGACCTGCGGCTGCGATTCCGCACGGCGCTGCTGGACAGGCGGGCGCGCCTCGACTACAAGTGCATCGAGAACTCCGACGACTGGGACGTTATGCGCCGGCTGAACACGCCCAATGAGTACAAGTCGCCCGAAGCCGCCATGGCTACATACGCCAGCGCATTGGTGCTGCTCATATCCGCCGCGGTGACTATAATCAGCGTCACCACGTTAATAGCCGCGCAAGTCTGGTGGGTGGCGCTGCTCATATGCGTCGCGCTCGTGCCACTCGTGCTGCTCTCCATGAAGAGCGGCGAGAAGAACTACGACGCATTCGCGGACGTGTCCAATGAATACAGAAAGACTACCTATCTCAACGAAGTGCTGACATTCCGCGAGACTGCGGCAGAGCGCACGGTATTCGGCTACACGGACGCGGTGCGCGAGGATTACCGGCAGCAGAGCAATCACATGCTGGACAAGGAGTTCAAGGCGCACAAGGCCGCCTTTGCAAGCATGAACATGAACAGCATAGTCGTGGGCGCGGTGAGCGCGGCGTGCATGGGGCTGCTGCTCATACCAGCGCTGTCAGGGGCGATTTCTTTCGGCATGTTCATAGGACTGTTTAACGCGCTGGCGACCGTAATAAGCCTTATGCGCTGGACGCTGATAAACAACATCCGCATAGCGGCCGAATGCAATAAGTACATGCAGGATCTCACGCGGTATGTACACATGCCCTCCGACGACAGCACGAGCGCCGCTCCCGACAGGGACATTGCGCCCTTCGAGAGCCTGGAGTTCCGCGACGTGCGCTTTACATATCCCACGGGCGAACACCCCGTGCTAAACGGACTGTCTTTTACCATGCGGCGCGGCGGGCACTATGCGTTTGTCGGCGCCAACGGCGCGGGCAAGACCACCATAACCAAACTCGTGACGGGGTTATACCGGGAGTACGAGGGGCAGATACTCCTAAACGGCGTGGAGCTGCGCGAGTACACCCCCGCACAGCTAAAGGCGTACTTCGCGTGCGTGTTCCAGGACTTTGCGCGCTACCACATATCGTTTAAGGAAAACATAGCGCTCGGAGACGAGCGAGCAGACGAAGCCGCCGTGCTCGAAGCCGCCCACAGCGCGGGGCTCGACGAGCTGATAGAGAAAAACGGGCTTGATGCGCACATAGGCAAGCTCGAGGAGAACGGCGTGGACGTGTCCGGAGGCGAGTGGCAGCGCATAGCCATGGCGCGCTGCATAATCAGTCCGGCGCAGGTGAAGATACTCGACGAACCCACGGCGGCGCTCGACCCCATAGCCGAGAGCGAAGTCTACGAGAACTTCCGCACTATTAGCAGCGGACATACGACGGTGCTCATAAGCCACCGCCTGGGTTCGACTAAGCTCGCGGATACGATATTCGTATTGGACGGCGGCAAGGTCGTGGAAAGCGGGAGTTTTGATGAGCTGATGGCGTTGAACGGTCTTTACGCCACCATGTTTGAGAGTCAAAGGAGTTGGTACATATGAGTAAGAAAAACGGCGCCCCTATGTCGCTCTTCAAGCTGGTCTCACGCATAGCGCCGCTCGCCTTCAAGGGCCTGGGCGGAAGGTATGCGCTCGCCATGCTGAGCTCGTTCACGCTGCTCACGCTCGAAGTGGTCATGACCTTCGCCACGGCGCAGCTGTTTAACTCCGTGGAAGCAGCTATAACCTCCGGCAGCTACGTTATGTCGATAGTGTGGCTTGGCGTGGTACTGGCGGTAATAGTCGCCACGCCGCTGCTCAATAGCGTCGTCAACCTCTATATGGGGGATCTGATGCGCCGCTCCAGCCACGGCATACTGCTGAAGCTCCAGGACAAGGCGAGCAAGCTGCCTACGATCAGGTTTGAGATGCCCGAGACGCTGGACGCGCTTAACAAGGCGGAAAACGGAGCCTTTGTCGCGAGTGCGCTCATAAGCATACTTTTGCTCGTCGTGTTCGGCTACATCCCTGGAATAATCGGCATGACGGCGTACCTCTACTCACTCAAGCCCATACTGGCGATAATGCCGCTCGTGGTGTTCGTGCCGGTAATTACCGCCCAGCTGGTCAAGGTGAAGTTCTTCGCCGACCTCGAAAGCGCCTCCGCACCGATGCGCCGCAAGGTAGACTATTACGAGCGCTTTGCGGGACACATAGAGTTCTTCAAGGAGACGCGCCTGCTGGGCTGCTTCGGCTTCTTCCGGCGGCTGTACTCGGAATCCGTGGCTGCGCTGAACAAACTCACCTGGAAGACGCACCGCAAGGCGGGCCTGGCGGAGATGAGCATACAGCTGCTTACCATAGCGGCGTACGCGCTGATGACGTACCTGCTGGTGGTCGCACTTCAGGAGGGCGCCATCCGCGTGGGCGAGTTCGCAGTCGTATTTACGTCCATAAGCAGCATGTTCGACCTGATTCAGGAAATGGTGCAGCAAAACCTCGGCCAGGTGATGGAGGAGCGCTCGCTCGCCGCCAACGTGATAACGCTTCTCGATGCGCCCGAGCGCGAGGGCGACGCGCACGCGGACGCCTCCGACGGCATAGCGCTGCGCGGCGTGTGCTTCCGCTACCCCGGTTCGGAGCGGGACTGTCTGCACGATGTCAACCTCGACATAGCGCCGCGTGAAACGCTCGCCATAGTCGGGCTCAACGGCGCAGGCAAGAGCACGCTCGTCAAGCTCATCACCGGAATATTCACTCCCACCCAGGGCGAGGTACTGTTCTCGGGAACGCCCACGTCAGTCATAGACCCGAAATCGCTATTCGCAAACACATCCGCAGTGTTCCAGGACTACGGGAAATACAAAATGACGCTCGAGAGGAACATACGGCTCGGCGATACGCACTCCGACGCGCCCATAGACGAGGCGCTGCGTGACGGCAATGTGGACGTAAACGGAGACTCCTTCCCTGACGGCGCGGACACGCTGCTCTCCAAAGAGTTCGGGGGCGTGGACATATCCGGCGGGCAGTGGCAGCGCGTGGCTATCGCCCGCGGCCTGTACAGGCAGCATGAGCTGATAATACTCGACGAGCCCACCGCCGCCATAGACCCGATCGAGGAGTCTCTCGTATACCGGAAGTTCATCGAAGTGGCGCGGGACAAGACCGCTATCATAATCACTCACAGGCTCGGCTCGTGCCGCATAGCAGACAGGATTGCCGTCATGAACGACGGCGCCATAGTGCAAGTCGGCTCCCACGAGGAGCTGCTCGCGGATGAGCGCGGCCTCTACCGCGAGATGTGGGACGCGCAATCCGGCTGGCTCGTGTAGCGCCCTGCGCCGTATAAAAGCCGCCTCCCTCGCGCGCGCGAGGGAGGCGGCTTTTGCCATGTGGCCGCGCCTTAACCTGGTATAAAGAACTCGTCCCACTCCGTGTAGTCGAGCTCGTATCTTACTACCTCGTACACTGCATCGGTGGTCGTGCCCGCTTTCTTCAGCGCGCAGCCGTTAGCGGGATCCACCCAGTACTTGACGTACTGCCCGTTCCAGCCGTCGGTGTCAAACACCCAGCACTCGACGCCGCAGACTATCTCCGTTCCCACGTAGAAATCCGCAAGCTTGCCGTTGTCAAAGCCCATCTGGCGCAGCGCCGCCACAAACTCGTTAAACTCGGTTATCGGCGGATTATGCCCCATGTCCGCAAACGAATCGAAACCCCAGAGGACATCGTCATACCACATGCCGTCTACAACCGTGTAGTACTCGCCCGTAGTAATGTTATAGAACTCCTGCCAACCGGTGTACCCGTATATGCCCGCCTCCTCCGCGCCGATTTTCGCATAGATGTCATTGTACGTCTCCCCAGCCTCGTAGTACCTTATCTCTATGCAGAAATTGTCCTGCGGCGGGTCGTAGTTGTAATCAATCCGGATCTCGTCCTCATCCGGCTCCATCGCCCGCACGCGCACGAGAGCGCGGCTCTGTTCGCCTTCAACCGCGGCGGTTATGACCGCCTCGCCCACTTGCTTTCCCGTAAAGCTGACCGTCGTGGCGTCGCTGGTCATGGAAATCACACTGCCGGAGTAGTCAAACGCCACACCGCTCTTGCCCTCGAAAGGCGTCCACTCGTCCGAGCCGTTGACGTATATCGTAAACTCCGCGTCATATTCCGCTCCCTCCGGCGTGTCCGCGCCGCCTCCGCCGCAAGCGGCGAGCGAAAGCGCCATGAGTGCGGCGAGAAGAATCGCCCATACCTGCTTCATGCTGAATCCCTCCTGAGTTTATTCTTCGTACAATCCTCGTTACGCTACAATAATAACACAAACGGCGACATTTAATAAAGCAGCAACACATTAGAGTACTATGTAAAGGGTAGTTTCTGCCACCTAATACAAAGTGACTGGCGGCTCATTTGTGGTGAATGTATGCAGTCGAAATGGAGGTGGATTGAACGGGATAGCAGCAAGGGAGCAACAGCCCAAAGTGCTGTCGCTCCAATCATATTATCCATTAGTATGACAAACTGGGACTTATAGAGTAAACTTGAAAACACACTTCTGTGTTTCACCATCATTTATACGCATATCACTATCTTCGGGCAATTCCGCTATACCAAGAAAACTTCCTTGCAGATACTCACAAGTTTTCCGAGATGCCAAATTATCGGGGTTACAGGTGATATACAAATAACGCATATCGTGCGTTTGTGCTAAGGAGAATAGGAGCTTACACGCTTTCGCAGCATAATGATGCCCTCTATATTCCTCTTTAATGGCATATCCTATATGCCCACCATAGTAAAGTCCGTCCGTATATCCAATCCGCAAATCACATTTGCCCATTATATCTCCCTGTAAATTGCATATCAGAAAATGATACGCAGGCACCCAATTTCTACTTGGGTTTGCATCAGCTAATTGCTTGACGACTAATTTAATTTCATCGTTTCGTAAAAAATCGGTGTCATAAAATTGCATATAGCACACCCTCCTTTGATAGATTCCAATTTGTCTGCCCCTCTATTCTATAACACTTATAGCGAAGTGTCATCCCGATTACAATGCCTGTGTAGTTTTTATCCCATAAAGGGCGCACTTACTCACCACCGGCAAAGCCGGCGGTGGTACTGCCTATCGGCAGTCGTGCGCTTTCCGAGGGTGCTCCTTTTTGGCTCAGTTCACCCCTCTGATGGAGTGGCAAAGCTGCCCGACAAGAAAGTGTAGCAATTCGCAAAAAGACCCTTTGGTAAATGTTCTCTTGAAAACAGATGATAACGGCCTCCCCGATCACATTGCGTGTGCCGCGGCCCGGTTTGGAGCGTCAAGGCTGAATGTCTGCAGGGCGTGCGCAAAGGTGACTTCTGCAAGGCCGACGCGCTTTATGCGAAGCCCGGCAGCGAAAAGCAGCTCCGCCCCTCTGACTGCCCCCGCAAGCTGTGACGCATTGCCGGCAGAAGCGACCGCGGGCAGCTGCAGATGTGAAAACGGCGCCGCCTCCGCGAGGCCGCGCCGTCACACTGTGCAAAAGCGATGCTATTCGGTTATGCGGCATGCGCCGCCCGCGCTCATCCCGCCTTTACGGCTTCCTCCTCCTCGAGAACCCTGTACGCCACCTTGCCGACCAAAGTCTTGGGCAGCTCGTCCCTGAACTCTATGTCGTAGGGCATTGCGTACTTCGCTATGTTCTTGCGGCAGTAAGCGAGTATGCTCTCCTTCACCTCGTCCGAGGGGGAGTAGCCCGGCTTGAGCACTATGAACGCCTTGACCTTCTGAATCTTGTACGGGTCTTTTATGCCGATCACGCAGCTGAGATGCACGCTCTCGTGCGCCTCCAGTATGTTCTCGATCTGCGAGGGGTATACGTTGTAGCCGCTGGTGATTATCATCCGCTTGATGCGCTGGCGGAAGTATATGAAACCGTCGCCGTCCATTACGCCCAAGTCTCCCGTGTGCACCCATGTCATGCCGTCCGAATGCAGCTTGAGCGTGTTCGCCGTCTCTTCCGGCTGGTTGACGTACTCTATCATCATCGTCGGCCCGGTGAGGCATATCTCGCCCTCTACCCCGTACTCGACCTCGCTCGTGGTACCTACCTTGACTATCTTGTAGTAGGTATCCGGGAACGGAATGCCTATGCTGCCCTCGCGGGACATGTGATACGGCGTCAGACAGCTCGCGGTAACGCACTCCGTAGTGCCATAACCCTCCCTCACTTCCACCGAGGCGTTGTGCGCCACGAGGAACGCGTCAAAGCGCTTCTTGAGCTCCGCAGAGAGCGAGTCGCCTCCCGAGAACACGCCCTTGAGACAGGACAGGTCGAGCTTTTCCAGCCCGTCTATCCTCAGAAGGGCCTCAAACAGGGTGGGCACGCCCGCTATGAAGTTGGGCTTGTGCTTCGCCAACAGCTGCGCGTAGGTCTTGGGCGTGAACTGCGGTACGAGTATGCACTGGCCGCCGTTTACGAGCATGGAGTGTATGCTTACCCCCAGTCCGAAGCCGTGGAACATGGGCATTATCGCCAGCATTTTGTCCCCGGGCGAGAACATTGGGTTGGTCGCCACTATCTGCGCGCCCAAGGCATTGAAATTGAGATTTGACAGCAGTATGCCCTTCGTTACGCCGGTCGTGCCGCCGCTGTAAAGCACCACGGCGGGATCAGTAGCCGGCCGCTCCGGCGGCAGCGCAACGCTCTCGTCATCTCCGGTCTTCATGAAGGCATTCCACTTCACTATGTCGGCATCTTTGGGCACCTTTTTGACCTTTCGCCCCTGCGTAAGCGTGTAGCCCACCTTCATTATGGGCGAGAGCGCGTCCCCTATGCTCGTGATTATCAGGTGCTTGAGCGTGGGCGCGTCGGCGCGTATCGCTTCGAATTTGCCGTAAAACCTGTCCAGCGTCAGCGCGGCGACGCTCTGCGAGTCGTTTATGTAGAACGCTATCTCGCGCTCCGACGACAGCGGATGCACCATGTTTGCTATCGCGCCTATGGCGTTTATTGCGTAGAACATGCTTATCGCCTGAGGTGTGTTGGGCATGCAGACCGTCACCTTTTCCCCGGGCTTGATACCGAGCTTTACGAGGGCTCGCGCACAGCGCTTTATTTCCTTCGCCGCATCCCTGTAAGTCGTAGCGCTGCCCAGGAATTCGTACGCGGTGTAATCCGGATACCTGGCGGCTGTTGCAAACACCTCGCCGCTCAACGACCGCTTTGAATACTCAAGTTTCAGCGGGACATCCCCGCAGTAGTTCACCCAAGGGGTCCTTATGCTCGTCGCGTTCATATCGATACCTCCATACTCGCTTCCTGTTCCAACAGTTCGGGGTTGTGCAGCAGATGCTTCAGCAGCTTAACGGTTTTTGAGTAGTAGTAGCCGTCGGCAATCCTCTCGTCGATGGTCAGCCCAAGGTTAAGCGCCTCCCGCATCTCAACATTCCCGTCCGCATCGTAGAACGGCATGAGCTGTTTCTCTCCTATCACCACAAACACCGAATTTGTGCCCCAATTCGACAGGTGGTGGTATCCGCACTTGAGGCCTATCGAACCCAAGTTGGATATGAACACGGTTGCGTACAGCGGATCCGTCTTGCTCAAGAAGTCCGGCATTTTGCCCTTCCTGTCGAGCTTCGTCAGTATCCACATCAAAAACGACAGTATGGGCCGCGGTATTTTCTTGAGCGACTCCATCATGTCGGTCGTGTTGTCCTTGCTCTCGCTCCTAAACGTCGTCACCTGCCTGACGAGCTCGTCGTGCAGCGTGTCGAGAGTAGTGTGCTCGTCGCACTGTATGAACGCGAGCGCCTCCTCAGCTTCATCGTTGAAGCGCTTCTTGATGACGAACGACAGCGTTATCGTGTCCCTCTGATAGACGCGCCTGTCCTGTACAAAACGGTTCATCTTGGGGCGCAGGCACACGGTCTTCGCCAATGCGGCGGCTATGACGTGGAACACGGTGTAGGGCAGCCCCCTAACATCGCCCGCGTTCTTCTTGGCAAGGTATGCATTGATCTCGGTCAGGTCAATTCGCTCGCTGATGAACGCCTCATTGTCCGCCCTGTTCGGCTGAACATATGCGTTTACAATGTGCATCGCATCGATGTCACGCAACCAACGACCGTCTTTGCGGTCGCCCCAGCGCTTTTTTCGTTTTTCCATCCACTATGCCTCCATGCAGATTTGGCGGCGTGCAATGATAATAAAATGGCACATAACAGCATTTACACAGCCCACCGACTATAATTATACATTATAGTCCCCGTAAATGCACGAGTTTTGTTGCAAAATATAAATGCGGATTTTACTCAGCGCTCGCCGCCCAAATCCCCGGGCGCGCAAAACCAACGGTAGCGCTCCAGATCCACCCTGCCGCCGCGCACCTCTACCCCCTCGTCCATGAGTAGCTGCTCCTGCACCTGCACCCCGCCAAAGGCGAACGCCCTCGACATCTCTCCAAAGCGATTGACTACCCGGTGGCACGGTATCTCTCCGGGATACGGGTTTACATGCAGCGCATAGCCGACCACGCGCGACCAACGCGGATTCCCCGCCAATGCCGCTACCTGGCCGTATGTCGCGACGCGCCCCCGCGGTATGCGCCGCACTACGGCGTATATTAGTTCAAATGTGTTTTCCATGTTCGCACCTCTATTCGGATGATACCACGCTTTCGCACGGCTGTCACCCGATTTGGCAATGTTTGATATGCGGCGCCCATTGTCATATAATAGTATCCTAACAAACAAGGCGGTGCTCTCAACATGATAAACTTGCTCTCGAAACTGTTCATCAAAAACAGGGACAACTATTCGGATCCGGCGGTGCGCGACGCGTACGGCACGCTGTGTGGCGCCATTGGCGTCTTTCTCAACACGCTGCTTGCCGCCGCAAAGCTGTTTGCAGGGGCTTGGAGCGGCTCCATAGCCGTTACCGCCGACGCGCTGAACAACCTCTCTGACGCGGGCTCGTCGGTCGTGACTTTGGTCTCGTTCAAAATCGCAAGCAAAAAGCCCGACGGCGGACATCCCTTCGGCCACGGGCGCATGGAGTACATATGCGGGCTCGTGGTATCCATGATAATACTCTTTATGGGATTTGAACTGGCGCGCTCGTCCATTGAAAAGATCGTGTCGCCCGCCGAAGTGGAGTTTAATTTCGCCGCGGTGGCGATACTCGTCGTTTCCATACTCGTCAAACTCTACATGGCGGTCTACAACCGCAACATAGGCAAGCGTATCAACTCGACGGCAATGGCAGCTACCTCCATAGACAGTCTCAGCGACTGCATAGCCACGTTCGCTGCGCTGCTGTCCATGATAGTCAGCAGGCTGTTCTCCGTGAACATAGACGGGTACGCGGGCCTCGTCGTGTCGGGCTTCATATTCTACGCGGGCATACGCTCTGCAATCGAGACCGCCGCCCCGCTGCTCGGGCAGGCCCCGGACGGCGCGTTTGTGACGAGCGTGCATGATATAGTTATGTCATATGACGGGGTCGTTGGCATACATGACCTCATAGTGCACGACTACGGCCCCGGCAGGCGCATGGTATCGCTCCACGCGGAGGTCCCGCAGGACGCCGACATAATGGCCTCGCATGACCTGATAGACAACATAGAGCGAAGACTTGTCCAAGAGCTCCGCTGCCACGCGGTCATCCACATGGATCCGGTGGCCGTGGACGACGACAACGTCAAAGCGCTAAAGGCGCGCGTGGCGCAGGCTGTGACCCAATACGACCCCGCCATGAGCATACACGACTTTCGCGTGGTAGCGGGCCCCACCCACACCAACCTCATATTCGATGTGGTGGTGCCGCACGGCTGCAAATCTGCGGACGCGCAGGTGGAATCGGACATAGCGCGCATAGTACGCGCGCTGGACGGTCACGAGTATTACGCCGTCATTCAAATAGACCGACCGTTTATATAATGCGCAAGGCGAGCGCGAAGCGCGCCTTTCAGCCGGAAAATGGGAGCGGCGCAGCCCTAAGGCTGCGCCGCTCCTTCAAACTGCGCGCTATCGGGTTACGCCAAGCGGCGCGTGCGCTTCGCCAGCGCCCGGCGCACCAGCTTCATCAGCTCGACGAGGGGTATTATGGTCAGTGCAAGCCCGCTCGCGATCGCAAACTCGGCGAGCGACACCGCCTCAAAGCCGAATGCCGCGGCGAGGAACGGAACGTATACTACGGCTACCGTGCACAGCAGCGACACCGCCGCAGAGCCTATCAGCCACTTGTTGCCCCTCGGCAGCGTAAACAGCGACCCGCGCTGCGACCGCATGTTGAATGAGTGGGCTATCTGCACGAGCGACAGCGTAAGGAATGCCATCGTCATGCCGTCGGCGCTGTCGACTATCTCCCATCTGCCGAACTCTACGAAGTGGCCTATGAAGTAGGACAAGAGCGTCAGCGCGGTTATCATAACGCCCTGCACGCCTATGCTCACGCCTACACCGCCCGCGAATATGCCCTCGCGGGAGCTCCGGGGCGGCGTCGCCATGGAATCCGCCTCGTTGGGCTCCATTCCGAGCGCAAGCGCGGGGAAGCAGTCCGTTATGAGATTTATCCACAGCAAGTGCGCCGGACGCAGTATCGTGAATCCCATGAGCGTCGATACGAATATGCTGAGCACCTCCGCCAGGTTGGACGAGAGCAGGAACTGGACGCATTTCCGTATATTCGCGTATATGCGCCTGCCTTCCTCAACCGCGGACACTATTGTCGCAAAGTTATCGTCTGTGAGCACCATGTCCGCCACGTTTTTAGTCACGTCCGTGCCGGTTATGCCCATGCCCACGCCTATATCCGCAATCTTGATGGAGGGCGCGTCGTTCACGCCGTCCCCGGTCATTGCGGTTATCAGCTCGCGCGCTTTCCACGCGCTGACTATCCTGACCTTGTGCTCCGGCTGCACCCTCGCGTACACGGAGTAGCGCTCTATGTTCTCAAGCAGCTCCTCGTCGCTCATGGAGTCGAGCGCAGTGCCCGATATCGCTTCCGCTTCGCTCTCTATCATGCCGAGCTGCTTCGCTATCGCCACCGCGGTGTCCCTGTGGTCGCCCGTTATCATTATGGGGCGTATGCCCGCGCGCCGGCACTGCTCTATCGCCGCCCTGACCTCCGGGCGTATGGGGTCTATCATGCCCGACAATCCCAAATAGCACAAATCGCGCTCCAAGTACTGGTAGTCATAGGACTCGGGAGCGCGGTCATGCGGCTTGCTCGCAGCGCACAACACGCGCAACGCCTTGTTCGCCATCGCCCGGTTTGACTCGAGTATCTCGGCTCGCAGCGCATCGGTAAGCGGCGTCACCTCGCCCCGTATGAGGGCGTGAGTGCAGCGCTTGAGCACTTCATCGGGCGCGCCCTTCGTGTACTGCACTATGCTCCCGTCGCCCATCTCACACACGGTTGACATCATCTTGCGCATGGAATCAAACGGCGCTTCGCCTATGCGTTCGTATTTAAGCCCCTCGAGCACACCCAGCGCGTGGGCGTCGTTTACGAGTGCGCATTCCGTCGGCTCGCCTATCGCGCCGCCCTCCGGCGAGAGCTTCGCGTCGCTGCACAGCGCCATGGCCACGGCGAGCGCGTCTACGTCTCCGCTGTGCTCTACCACAGTCATCTTATTCTGGGTAAGCGTGCCCGTCTTGTCAGAACAGATAACCTGCGTGCAGCCGAGCGTTTCCACGGCGGTCAGGCGCCTTATCACGGCGTTGCGCCGCGACATGTTGGTAACGCCGATGGAGAGCACTATCGTCACGACCGCCGCCAAGCCCTCCGGTATGGCCGCGACCGCCAGGCTGACCGCAATCATGAAGGTGTCCAGCAGCGCCGCGCCGGATACGTCAGGATATATGCGCAGCACGTCGATGGCGAATATGACTGCGCACACGCCGATTACCAAGAAAGTGAGCACTTTGCTCAAGCCGTTGAGCTTCCGCTGCAGCGGCGTCGCCTCCTCCTTGGCGTTGGATATCGCCTCCGCTATTTTGCCCATCTCGGTGTCCATACCCGTGGCGACTACGACCGCCTTGCCGCGCCCGTACACCAGCGTACTGCCCATGTACACCATGTTCCTGCGGTCGCCGAGCGGCACGTCCGCCGCCTCGCCCAGGTCGAGCGCGTCCGCCGTCTTGTTGACCGGCACGGACTCGCCCGTTAACGCCGCTTCCTCCACCTTCATGCTCGCGCACTCGATTATGCGCGCATCCGCGGGAACGGCGTCACCCGCCTCCAGTACGATTATGTCGCCCGGAACGAGCTCCTCGCTGCGTATAGTCAGCTGCCTGCCGTCGCGCAGCACCTTGGAGGTCGCCGCGGCAATGTCCTGGAGCGCCTTGATGGCTTTCTCCGCCTTGCTCTCCTGCACTACGCCCAGAACCGCGTTGATTATTACTACCGCCATGATTATGATGACGTCCGCCAGCGATTCGTCGGCGTATATCGCGGTAATGCCGGACACGAGCGCCGCCACTATCAAAATGATTATCATGGGGTTCGCCAATTCCTTGAGGAAGCGCTGGAGCACAGTGGTGCGCTTGCCCTCCTTCAGCTTGTTCGCGCCGTACAACTCCGCGCGCCGCTGCGCCTCCGACGCGCTCAGCCCCAGCGAGGTAGAGCCCTGCGCCTCCAATACTTCGCCCAGCTCCGTCAGGTATTCCTTCATGTTCGCCCACCTTTCATCAGTCTTTCATGGTACCAAAAAAACCCTGCCGTGCACGACAGAGCCATCGAGCAGTCCTATCGCGCACACAGATAAGTCTTGTCGTTTCATGCAGAGCCAAGAACATAGTTCTGTACTGTTGACCTGCAACGCCGTGCGCCGACTACTCCCTTATTACCATCATATTATGCAGCCTGCCCCGCCCAATGTCAAGCGTTTTTCGAGCGCGGCGCTCCAAAAGCGCGCCGCCCGTGTCATATTCCCAATTCGCGCCGCCTCTTCTTCGTCAGTCGCGCCACGGCAAGCCTGTATGCGTCCGCGCACAGCGCCTCCACCAGGCCCGCGGGCACCGTCTCCTCCGCTTCATCCAGGTATATGGTGGCATAATTGCGCTTGTCGCAATAGAAGCCCGGTGTGATGCACGGATACGTCTCCAACAGGTGCGGCAGCTCCGCAGGGTCGCACTTGAGCGTCAATACGCGCCCCGCTCTGTACCCTTTGTAACCCTCTGGCAACGTGAGCAGCGCGGCAAAGAGCTTGCCGTCCAACCTGTAACGCCACCAGCCCCACTCGCGCTTGTAGTCCTTCTCGACGTGGGCAAATCCCAGCAGCAGAGCATCTATCACATCGTTCGCAAGCATTCTGTCACCTCCCCCGGCAGTACATTGAAGGTACCACGCTTTGGCCGCCGCGTCAATGGCGCCTCGAGCTCCGCGGCAAAACACGCACACTGATATTTAGTTTGACAAATGACTGCACATGTGGTCTAATATTCGTTAAGGTTTGCGCCCAAACCTGGTTTTGTTGTGGGTGCGCCCAATACGCTGAGGGGGATTTGAAAGTGCCAAGATTCAGGAATCTCATCGATCCAAGCGACTTCTCGGTTGACGAGTTGTATGAACTCGTGGCTGACGCTCAAAAGATTATTTCGTCGCCGGACAATTTCAAACATGTAGCTGACGGGAAGATACTCGCCAGCTTATTTTATGAGCCGTCGACGCGAACGAAGTTCTCGTTTGACTCCGCCATGCTCCGGCTGGGCGGACAGGTCATAGGCTTCTCCGACCCCAGCACCTCGAGCACTGCCAAAGGCGAGACGATAGCCGACAGCGCGAAGACCGTGTCCCAGTACGCGGACATCATAGTAGTCCGACACCCCAAGGAGGGCACTGCGCGCCTCATGAGCAAGTTTGCGGACTGCCCCGTTATAAACGCCGGCGACGGCGGACATCAGCATCCCACTCAGACGCTCACAGACCTGTTGACCATAATGAGCTGTGTCGGCAGGCTGGACAACCTCTCCGTGGGCGTGTGCGGAGACCTCAAATTCGGCCGCACCATACACTCCCTGGTCACCTGCCTCGCGCGTTTCCCGCGCAATCGGTTTGTGTTCATATCGCCGGACGAGCTCTCAATGCCCGCTTACGTCAAGGAGACCATATCCAAACACGGCGTGGAGTTCTGCGAAACGTCCGACCTGGAGGGCTCCATGCCTCAGCTCGACATACTCTACATGTCCCGCGTACAGCGCGAGCGCTTCGTAAGCGAGGAGGAGTACCTGCGGCTCAAGGACTACTTCATACTGACCGCCGCCAAGATGCAGTGCGCCAAGCCCGATATGATAGTCATGCACCCGCTCCCCAGAGTGAACGAGATAGCCACGGAAGTCGACTCCGACCCGCGCGCCAAGTACTTCGAGCAGGTTCGTTTCGGCATGTTCATACGCATGGCGCTCATAATGAAGCTGCTTAACCTATGAATCAGGAGGTTGCAAAATGATCAACGTATCTAAGCTGAAGAAGGGAATCGTCATAGACCACATAACCGCCGGATACGGTTATAAGCTGTTCCGGCAGCTGCACCTCGACACGCTCGACGACGTGGTAGTGCTGATGCGCAACGTACAGAGCAGCAAGCTTGGTAAAAAAGACCTCATAAAGATTGAGACTGACCTGCCGTTGGACTTCACAGTGCTCGGCCTGATCGACCCGGGAATCACTGTGTCCTACATCCAGGACGGAGTGTGCGTGGATAAGACGAAGCCCACGCTCCCGCAGCGGGTCGAGGGCATACTGACGTGCAAGAATCCGCGCTGTATATCCAATATCGAGCACATAGACAGCGTGACTTTCGACCTGGTGGACGAAGCTAAAAAGGAATACGCCTGCGAGTACTGCGAGGCGAGGACGCGGCTGTGAGCAGCCTGCTCATAACAAACGCCCGGCTTGTGGACGCGTTTTCGGATGCGCGCGGCTCCGTCTCCATTGCCGACGGACGCATTGCCCAAGTCGGCGGCGACATTCGCGCCGATGGCTTCGACAGTGTAATTGACGCGCGGGGTATGGTCGTCATGCCCGCGCTGTGCGACTTGCACTGCCACCTCCGAGACCCCGGTTTTCCCGCCAAGGAGACGATGGAGACCGGAATGCGCGCCGCCCTCGCCGGAGGGTACGCGACTCTCACCGCCATGGCGAACACGGCTCCCGTGATTACGAGCCCTGCGCAGGTGCTTAAGAACATCGAGAAGGCCTCTGAGCTGCGCCTGTGCAGACTGTTTCAGGCTGCGGCGGCAGGGCATGGATTGAGCGACGTCCAGCCGACAGACCGCGCCGCCCTGAGCGAAGTTACGCCGGTGCTCTCAAACGACGGCAACACCATATTCGACGACGCGTTCATGGAACGGCTGCTCATGGACTCGGCTGAGTACGGCTTCTTCATAAGCACTCACTGCCAGCCGGAGCGCAGGACGGTCGAGCGCGACTTGCGCCTGCTCGAGCGCGTCGGAGGAGATCTCCACGTCGGTCACATAAGCCGCGCGGAGACCGTGGACATGATTCGCGCCGCCAAGCGCTCCGGACTGAAGCTGACGTGCGAGGTTACGCCTCATCACCTGTTCGGCTGCGACTCTCCATACAGAGTCAACCCCCCGCTGCGCACCAAGGCGGATACCGAGGCGCTGCTCGCGGGAATAGCGGACGGCACTGTTGACTGCCTGGCTACGGACCACGCGCCGCACACGCCGCAGGACAAGCTGGACGGTCTCGCCGGCATATCAAACATAGAATACGCGCTGAGCATGTACTGGACGAAATTCGCAGAGGCGGGGCTTTCATTGAGCCTGCTGAGCCGTCTCGGCGCGTACAACCCCTCGCTAAGGCTCAACGTGAACGGCGGCAGGCTCGCCGCTGGCTGCAACGCCGACGTCGTGGTTTTCGATCCCGACGCCCAATGGGAGCTCGAACCCGAACACATGCTGTCGCGCTCCCGCAATACGCCCTTTGGCGGGGCGCAACTGCGCGGCAAAGCGCTCATGACGATAGTGGAAGGAGAAATACGCTATGATTATGGACAAACTGTATAGAAACGCGCTCGACAAGAGCCCTGTTTGCGTCGGTCTCGACACGAGGTACGGCTACCTGCCGCAATACCTCAAGGACGGCGACATGAGCCTTGAAGACAAACTGCTTGAGTTTAACACGCGGATAATCGACGCCACCGCGGACATCGCAGGCTGCTTTAAGGTGCAGATAGCCTGCTATGAGGCGTTGGGCCTCGCCGGACTGCGTGCGTTTGCGCGCACCGTCGCCTACGCTCGCGGCAAGGGCGCGGTGGTAATATCCGACGTCAAGCGCGGCGACATATCCTCCACCGCCGCGGAGTACGCGCAGGGCCACTTTACCGGCGACTTTGAGACCGACATAATGACAGTTAACGCCTACATGGGCGAGGATGCGGTTTCACCGTACTACCCGTATCTGGAGCGCGGCAAGGGACTCTTCGTACTCGTAAAGACGTCCAACGCCTCCAGCGTCGACTTTCAGGATAAGCGCACCGAAGCCGGCGCGCTCTACGAGGAGGTGGCGAGCGCCGTTTCGCGCTGGGGCGCGCCGTACATAGGCGAGAGCGGCTACTCCGCAATAGGCGCGGTAGTGGGCTGCACATATCCCGAGCAATTCGACGTCATACGCAAACTGATGCCGAACACCTTCTTCCTGATACCCGGCTACGGGGCGCAGGGCGGCACGGGGAAGGACATAGCTCAGTTCTTTAGGCACGGCATTTGCGGCGTAGTCAATTCGTCCAGGGGAATCATCACCGCCCACAAGGGCAAGGCGGAGGGCGCGGATTTCGCGGAGCACGCCAGGGCCGCCGTGGTGCGGATGAAGGAGGACATAGCTGCGTGGCTGTAATAAGCGAAGTACGCATACTCGACGCATCTACGTTCCTCCTGGAGCTTAGCGGCGTTACTCCGGGCGCGCCGGGTCAGTTCTACATGATAAAGCCCGGCGCCTCCACCGCGCCGTTCCTGGGCAGGCCGATAAGCATATTCGACGCAGAGGGCGACCGCGTGCGCTACTACATAGACATAGTTGGCGAGGGCACGCGCATGCTGAGCCGCGCGGCAGTGGGTGCGCACATAGACGTTACGGGGCCGTTTGGCAACGGCTTCCCCGACGTCGACGGGGATGTAGTGCTCATAGGCGGAGCTGCCGGCGCGGCACCGCTGTACTACTACGCCCGCAGGCTCCGGGAGAGGATGCCGGACAGGCGCATTGACGCGTATATAGGCTTTTCGCGCGAGTGTCCCTCCGCCGAGTTCATGGCGGAGGCCATGCGGCACGTGTCGGACTCTACCGTGCTGAATATAGGCGGGTTTATAACCGCCGACGTCAACTACACTCTCGACGCGACCTATATCGCCTGCGGCCCCGACCCCATGATGGCGGACGCGCACAGGCGCGCGAGCGAGCGCGGCGCGCTACTCTATGTGTCCCTCGACAAGCGCATGGCGTGCGGCGTGGGCGCGTGCCTCGGCTGCGTGTGCCACACCGGCAGCGGCCCGCAGAGGGCGTGTAAGGACGGCCCCGTGTTCGACTCTCGGGAGGTGTACCATGAATAACCCGCTGCTGACGAACATATGCGGCGTAGAGCTCAAGAACCCCGTAATCGCCGCCTCGGGCGTATTCGGCTACGGCGCGGAGTACAACGAGCTGTTCGACGTGTCCATACTGGGCGGCATTGCGGGCAAGGGATTGACGCTCTCCGGCAGCGCAGGCAATCGCGGCGAGCGGATATGCGAAACCCCCTCCGGCATGCTCAACAGCATAGGGTTGCAAAACAACGGTGTAAAGCACTTCGTCGAAGTCGACTGCGCGCAGATGCGTTCGCACGGCTGCGCCGTTATAGCCAACCTGGGCGGGCACTGCGAGCAAGACTACACGGAGGGCGCACGGCTGCTAAACGACGCCGATATAGATTTGCTCGAGCTCAACATCTCCTGCCCCAATGTCCGGCAGGGCGGCATGGCGTTTGGCATGAATGTGCATGACGCGTTTGACGTAACCCGTAAAGTTAAGGACATAACGCGTTTTCCGCTCGTCGTCAAGCTGACGCCAAACGCGCCCGACGTCGTTGCGGTCGCGCGGGCATGCGCGTCAGCCGGTGCAGATGCGCTCTCGCTCGTAAACACATTCCTCGGCATGGCGATAGACCTAAATGCACGCAAACCCTTCTTTGACAACGTGTACGCCGGACTCTCCGGGCCGGCAATACGGCCAATTGCGCTGAGGCTGGTGCATCAGGTGGCGCACTCGGTCGACATACCCGTCATCGGGATGGGCGGCATAGCCTCCTGCGAGGACGCGCTGGCCTTCATCATGGCGGGCGCGCGCGCCGTCCAGGTGGGCGCGGCGATATTCTCGGACTACACCTGCGTAGCGCGGATAATTGACGGCTTGCGCGACTACTGCGTGCGCAACCGCCTGAGCAACATAGGCGAAATATGCGGAATAGTATAAGGAGGTCTGTATGTCACAGGAGAGAACACTTGAGCTGCTGAAGCGCAGCGAGGCGTTTTTGGAGGGGCACTTTTTGCTCTCGAGCGGCAGGCACAGCGGCGGCTACTGCCAATGTGCAAAGCTGCTAAGGTATCCGGACATGGCGGCGGAGGCGCTGCGCGACGTGGCGGAAGCGCTGCGCGCACTTGGCGTCAGCAAGGTATGCGGCCCCGCCATGGGTGGTATAGTCGTTTCATATGAGCTCGCGCGCCAACTCGGCATCGAGAGCATATTCACAGAGCGCGTCGACGGCGAGATGCAGCTTAGAAGGGGATTCGGCGTTGACAGTTCCGATCGCATACTCATATCGGAGGACGTCGTGACCACGGGTAAGTCCACCATGGAGACTGTGCGCCTACTCGAGTCCATGGGAGCGGAAGTGGTGGCGGTAGCCTGCATCGCCGACAGGCGCGGCGACGACTGCGAGCTGCCATTCCCCGTGTACAGCGCAGTGAAGCTCAACATATCCACATACGACGCGGACGACTGCCCGCTTTGCCGTGACGGCAAGCTGCCGCTCGTCAAGCCCGGCAGCCGAAAGCTCCCGCTGAAATAGCCCTACAGCGCAGGTAACGCTCCAGTCGTTTGCCGCGGTCGCATGAAGGCGCACTTCCCCGCTTGTCGACAGGACTTCACGCGGAATCCCCGTATGGCGTAGAAACACCGGACGAAAGAGATACCTTCGTCCGGTGTTTAGCATTAGCCTCCCCGAGGCGTCAAGCCTCATGCGGGAAGCGAACGATTACCGCGGTGCCCTGCCCCACTTCGCTGCGCAACTCTACCTGCGCGCCCAATACCATGGCGGCATGTTTAACTATTGACAGCCCCAGCCCCGTGCCGCCGGTGTCCCGCGAGTGACTCTTGTCTACCCTGTAAAAACGCTCGAACACGCGCTGCCTGTGCTCCTCGGGTATGCCTATGCCCGTATCGCTCACCTCGAGCACCGCGCATCCACCATCGTCCCTCACGCGCACATCTACGCTTCCGCCGGGGCGATTGTACTTAATGGCATTGTCGCACAGGTTGTGCGCAATCTCCATGATAAGCCTGCGCTCCCCGCGCGTCTGCACGGAGGCGAGCGAGCTTCGCAGTTCCACGCCCTTCTCCTCCGCCTGCGGGACGAGCGCCGCAAGCGTCTCACGGGCGACTGCAGCCAGGTCTACGCTCTCCATTGCGGGCGCAACTCCCTCGTCGAGCCGCGACAGGCGGATTATGTCGTCTATGAGGTTCACAAGCCGCGCTGCCTCCGTGCGTATGCGGCCCGCAAAGCGCGCTACGTCCTCCGGTCGCGCCAGGCCATTCTCAATTATCTCGGCCGTGCCCATTACGGTATGCAGCGGCGTCTTTAGCTCGTGGGATACGTTGGCGGAGAACTCGCGGCGCAGCTTCTCCGCCCGCTCCTTCTCGGTTATGTCTACAACCAACAGCACTACGCCCGTCACGCTGCCCTCTGAAGTCACCGGGCTGGCGGATATTTGATATGGCGTCGAGTTGAGCTCGTGTATGCACTCCGCATGCCTGCCGGCGAGCGCTTCCGTCACTATGCGCCGCACGCCGGAGCTCCTGTCCACTTCCAACACATCCCCGCCCAGGCAGTTCGCCGTCACACCGAATATTGCCGCGGCGGCGGTATTTATGCTTATTACCTCGCCCGCGCCGTTGAGCAGCAGCAGGCCCTGGCTCATGTTCTCCGTGACCATGTTCAGCTCGCGCCGCTTGCGCTCCAGCTCCGACACCTGCGCCTCTATCTGCCTGTGCTGCCGCTCTATCCGCACCAGCAGGGGCGACAACTCCTTGTACACGTCCGCATCCAGCGGGTTGTCCAGGTCTATTTCATTGAGCGGCGCGACGACGCGCTTGGAAAAGCTGCTCGCCAGGCAGGCGCTCAGGATTATCGCCACCGCGAGCACTACGACCAAGGGCTGAAGCATTCCCAGCGCTATCGCGGCGCCCGAATTGCGCGTGACGGCTATTCGCAGCACAGAACCGTCCCCCAACCGCTTCGCTCGATATATCGTTTCGGAAGCCATGGTGGAGGACACGCGCCTGCCCTCGCCCACGCCCGCCGCAAGCGCCTCTATGAACTCCTCCCGCTCGGAATGGTTCTCCATCTGTGCGGCGTCCGCGTCGGTGTCGTACAGCACCGTCCCGTCGGCGGCTATGAGCGTCAGCCTGCAGCCCTCCGCATCCAGCTCACTCAAGTACTCCATGCCCTGCAGCTCGACCCCTCTCGCCGCGAGTTCCAGCTCGGTAGAAAGCTGCCTCTCCTGCGACACAAAGAAGTACTCGCTGAGTATTCCGGCAACAATGATAAAACTTGCCGCGAGCACAATTACAGTCGCCAGCAGTATGGATTTGAACACCCTACTCGTCATAGCCTTCGCTCTCCAGCTTGTAGCCCACTCCGCGCACCGTCATTATCTGCTCGCCGCACTTGCCCAGCTTCTGCCTCAAGGTGCGTATGTGGACATCCACCGTACGTGATTCGCCGCAATAATCCACACCCCATACCTCCTTGAGCAGCGCGTCCCGCGTGAATACCATTCCCTCGCGCGCCATCAGCGCGCGCAGCAATTCATACTCCTTGAGAGTCAGTTCGACGCGTTCGCCCAGAGCTCGCACCATGTGCCGCTCCGCATCGAGCTCTATGCCGCCCGCGCGCAACACGTCGCGCGGCGCGGCGGCACTGCGCCTGAGCACTGCCCGCACACGGGATACCATTTCCATCATTCCGAAGGGCTTTACGAGGTAATCGTCCGCACCTAAGTCGAGGCTCTGCACCTTCTCGTACTCCGCGCCGCGCGCTGTGGCCATTATCACGGGTATGGACCGGGTCGCCTGATGGCTCTTTAGCCTCTTGAGCAGGGATACGCCATCCTCGCCCGGGAGCATCACATCCAACAATACCAACTCCGGCAGGCGCACGCCCAACGCGGCGAAAAACGCCTCCCCATCGGCAAAGCCGTCTGCCTCGAAGCCCATGGAACGCAGCGTGTACACCTCCATCTCGCGCACGCCGGCATCGTCTTCTACGCAGTAAATCATGCTTCGCCCCCTACATGCGCGCCCGTAACAGAGAATACTACCCACTCCGCCAGGTTGACCGCGTGATCGCCAATGCGCTCGAAGTACTTCGCTATCATGAGCAGATCCAGCGCATACTCGCCCTCCTCGGGATTCCGCGCAACTATGTCTATCAGCTCGCCCTTGACCTTGAGAAACAGGTCGTCCACTGCGTCATCGTCCGCTATCACCTTTCGCGCCAGTTCCAGGTCGCGCTTGACGTACGCATCCACGCTCTCGGTCACCATGCGCATGGTCGCGTCCGCCATGCCGCCTATGTGCCTGCACTGCTCGCTCTGCCGCGCGCTTACAAACTCTATTATCTCGGCTATGTCCGCCGCCTGGTCGCCTATGCGCTCCATGTCCGTTATCATCTTGAGCGCCGCAGATATTTGCCGGAGGTCGTGCGCCACAGGCTGCTGCTGCAGCAGCAGCTTCAGGCACAGGGCCTCTATATCCCGCTCCTTCTGGTCTATATCGCGCTCGAGCGGCGCCACACGCCGCGCAATGCTCAAATCGCCGTTGACCAGCGCGCTCGCCGCCAGCGAAATGACTTCCTCGCACATGGAACCCATGGTTATCAGCTCCCTGTTGAGCTGCGAAAGCTGCCTGTCAAGCCTGTTTCTCATCACCCAAACCTCCCCGTTATGTAGTCCTCCGTGCGCTTTTCCCGCGGCTGCGAGAACAACCGCTCGGTGTCGTCATACTCTATCAACTCCCCCAGCAGGAAGAAGGCCGTCTTGTCCGATATTCTCAGCGCCTGCTGCATGTTGTGCGTCACTACCACTATAGTGTATTTCTTCTTGAGTTCAAGCGCAAGGTCCTCTATTTTCGATGTGGATATCGGGTCGAGTGCGCTCGTGGGCTCATCCATCAGCAGCACCTTGGGCTCCACGGCGAGCGCACGGGCTATGCACAGCCTCTGCTGCTGACCGCCGGACAGGCTGAGCGCGGATTTCTTGAGCCTGTCCTTTACCTCATCCCAGATAGCCGCATCCTTCAGTGAGCGCTCCACTATGTCGTCCAACCTCGCCTTTGCCGTCACGCCGTGTGTCCTCGGCCCGTACGCCACGTTGTCGTACACGCTCATGGGAAACGGGTTGGGCTTTTGAAATACCATGCCTATGTCGCGCCTGAGCTCGGTGACGTCGCGAGACGGGTCGAATATGCTCGCGCCGCCGTATTCGACTTTGCCCTCGATTCGCACGCCCTCTATCAGGTCGTTCATGCGGTTGAGCGTCTTTAGGAATGTTGATTTCCCGCAGCCGGACGGCCCTATCAGCGCGATTATGTTGTTGGCGGGCAGGTCTATCGTCACATCGCGCAGCGCCTGCGTCTGCCCGTACCAGAGATTAAGTCCTTCAACCTTGATTATGCTCATAGCTCTCTCCTTCCAAGGCGCTTTGACGCATGCGAAGCCAATAGGTTTATCGCCAGCGTCATTATCATCAGTATCGCCGCGATGGCGAACGCCACTTCAAATTCCCCATGCTCCTTTGCGTAGACGTAAAGCGCTACGGTGAGCGTCGCTCCCGAACTCGACAGTCCGCTGAAAAATCCGTTTAACGTGTGGGCGAAACCCGCCGTAAACAGCAGCGCCGCCGACTCGCCCATTATCCTGCCTATGGACAGTATGCAGCCCGCCACGATGCCGTCCCGCGCGCCGGGAAGCACTACCGTACGGATTACGCGCCACTTCCCCGCGCCGAGCCCGAAGGCGCCCTCGCGGTAGCTCTGCGGCACGGTCTTTAGGCTCTCCTGCGTCGTCCTGATTATAGTCGGCAGGTTCATTACAGACAGCGTGAGAGCGCCCGCCAAGAGCGATGTGCCGAGGCCCATAAACTGACAGAACAACAGCATTCCCACCAGACCATAGATTATGGACGGTATGCCGGCGAGCGTTTCCGTCGCAAACTCTATCATCGCCACTATCCGCCTGTTCCTGGCGTACTCGTTGAGATATATTGCCGCGCCCACGCCCAGCGGCAGCACTATAACCACCGCTGCTATTATTACATAGAGCGTGTTGAGTATATCGGGGAGTATTCCTATCCTGTCGGTAAGGTAACTCGGCGAGGTGGACAGCAGCTCCCAGGTTATGCCCGGCAAACCCCTGTATAGCACATACGCAACTATGAGCAACAGCAGTCCTACCGTTATTACGGCCGCACCCGTCATGAGCGCCTTCATGGCGAAGCCGTACGCGCTGCGCTTTAGTGATATCCGTTTCGAGTTCATCGGCTGCCCTCCTTTTTGCGCTTGAGCACGAAATTCAGCGTGGCATTTATGAGCATTATGAACAAGAACAGCACCAGCGCTATGGAGAACAGCGCCTGCCTGTGCAGACCTTCCGCATATGCCATTTCGCCCGCCACCGCCGTCGTCAGGAATCGCACGCTCTGAAAGAGCGAAGGCATGTTCGGCGAGTTGCCCGACACCATCATGACCGCCATGGCCTCGCCTATCGCCCTGCCCACGCCGAGCACCACCGACGCGGCTATACCGCTCTTCGCGGCGGGGACGGATACCCTGAAGTATGTCTCTACGGAAGTCGCGCCCAGCGCCAGCGAGGCGTCCTCGTATTCCCTCGGCACCGCGTCCAGCGCAGTCATTGAAACCTTGATTATCGACGGCAGTATCATAACTGCCAGCACGATTATCGCCGCCAACAGCCCAGAGCCGTCAGGTATGTCGAACGCCACGCGTATGGCCGGTACCAGCAGCAGCATTCCCACGAGACCGTACACGACGGAGGGTATCCCCGCGAGCAGCCCTATGGCGGGTTCGACAGCCCGCCTCAACCGGCGCGGTGCGAGCTTCGACAGGAACACGGCCGTCAGGACGCCAACCGGCACGCCTATGGCAATCGCACCCGCAGTGCCGTACACCGACGTCAGTATAAAGGGCAATATGCCGTACTCCGGTGACCGCGCAGACGCAGTCGGCAGCCACTCATCGCCGAACAGGAACTCTGCGAGGCCTATCTCGCATATCGCGGGCAGGCCGGATACCACCAGGTAGACCGTTATCAGGAGCACGAAGCCGACGGCGACGAGCCCCAAGAACAGGAACACGCCGTGCACAATGTCCTCAACCGCTCTCTTTGCACCCGCCTTAGCCTTCATGCTTCACCTCCGCCGCAAACGTGCGCCGCCCTCATGCCACCGGAATCGCGCCCTGCGCGGATATTATGCCCGAAGCCTCGCCGGACGTCGCAAACTGCATGAACAGCGCCGCGTGCGCCGACAACTCCTCGCCGGAGCGCGTTATCAGCATGTACGGACGCTTGAGCGCATACTCGCCCGATTGCACCGCTCCCTCGCTCGGGGCCGTGCCGTCAACGCTGACCGCCGCCACGTTGGATTTCACGGACGCGAGTGAACAATAGCCTATCGCCGCCGGATTTGCGGAAACCGTCGACACGACGTCGCCCGTGGATGCGAGCTCCTGCCTGTACACGCAGCTATCCTCGGTGCCGGTTATGCTCTCAAAACCGTCGCGCGTGCCGCTGCCGGCTTCGCGGCCTATGACCACTATCTGCGCATCTGCTCCGCCCAACGCGCTCCAGTTGACTATCTCCCCGGTATATATGGCGGCTATCTGCTCCACAGTTAGGTCGCGCACCGGATTATCCGGGTGCACTATTACCGCTATGCCATCGTAGGCGAGCAGCGTTTCCGTCAGCCCCGCCTCGATTTCATTCTCCTTGAGCGCCCTGCTCGACAAGCCTATATCGCACCTGCCCGCCAGCACCGCGGCAATGCCGCTGCTTGAGCCCGTGGGATTGTATGTGAACTTGATATCTGCGTTATCGTTGGTAAAAGCCTCCCCCAGAGCGCCTATCACCCGCTCCATGGACGTGGAGCCATCCGTCGCCACCGTCGCCGTGCCGCCGCAGCCTCCCAGCGCGGCCATCAGCACTACCATAGCCGCTACAATGCAAACCAATACCCTTTTCATATCGTTTTCCTCCATCTATAACTATTACGCTTACATAGTACCGTGAGAAAGTAAAATGCCCAATCGCGATACTGTTAAATCCATGTTAAATTATGCGTCTCGCGGCTCTATCGTATAATCCCGGCGGCGGCAAACCGCGTTTATATTATTATAGTTGCAATATGTCCACATTTTTTTCACTTTGCTGAGTCAGATATGATGGTATACTGGTTATGAAGAAAACTATGTTGTTTTGAGAGGTATCTATGAAACTCGATCATGAACTCATGCTCCAGCGCAGGCGCGTACTTAAGCACTACGAGAAGTCCATACGGGCGGTGGGTCAGAAGCACGGCCTAGTATATGTCGAGACGGACATACTTGGCTTCCTGCACTTCAATGTGCAGTTTAACACCGCGCGCGACATCGCGACGTACTGCGTCAAGCAGAAGGGCAATGTATCCACGGCTATCGACTCGCTCGTAAGGCGCGGCTATGTCACGCGCACGGCCGACCCCAGCGACCGCCGTCAGATGCGGCTCCACCTCACGGACAAGGCGCAATCCGTCATCAGCGACATATGCGAGGTGAACGACCGGTACGCAGACGCCATGTACGGCGGGCTCGCCGAAGCGGACTACGAGGAGTACATGCGCTTGAGCCGACTCATACTCGACCGCGCCCAGACGCTCGTGTGCGTACAAGCTCAGGACGAGGATTAAACCGCTGCCTTCGCACTTTGCCGCCGCGCGCCCGCTTGGTGGGACGCCCGTTGGCGTTTGTTTAGCGCGCTATGGAGCGTTTGAACGCGCCGCAGTCTAAAAACCGCGCCGCGCTTGGGAGGTCGCGCGCCAATCGCATAAATCACTGTCGGCCCCGCACCTCCGGCGCTTTGAGCCGCACCATGCAGGCAGACGAACACGAACGCAGGCTCAAGGCGCGAAACAGAGGGCAAGTCCGCCCTGCCTCCACGGCGGCATATGCGCAGAGAATTTAGCATCTGCCTCCAAAACCGCCGGCGGTGCAGACGACGCGCAGCAGGCGACGCATCTCGCGCGGGCAGCGGGGCTGTACGGCTTTGGCGGCGCACATGCCCGATAGGGAGCATATGCGCGGGTCGGACGCGCATGGATATGCTCAACGCGCCCTCCCGCCTGACGCCAAAGCTACCCGCGCACACAAAAGCCCCGCTCCGCCGCAGCGTACACTCCGGCGGAGCGGGGCTTTATTACTCTCGAGTTAGTTACCGCGCGTCAGAGATCCTGCTTGACGAAGTTGCGGCGGGCACGCCTGAGCGCCGCCAGGTTTACCAGGACAAATACCGCCGCGCACACAGCCAGCACTATCAGCTTCTCGCCCACATATGCCGTGTCCGGCGTGTCCAATACATCGCGCATAAACGGCACGACATGCACCAGCATCTCCAGCACCAGCATGAGCGCAAACATAGCTATGCTGCCAATGACGAACGCCTTGCCGACCTTCCTCACGTCCCTGTAATACACGCCCATAAACGCCCAGTTGAACGCGGCGTACAGCAGCAGCGCGAAGGCGAAAAGGGCAAGGTTCGCATCCATCCCCACGGGGTTTGACGGGTTTTGGGCGCCTATGACCGTCTGACGCAGCACGGCAAACGGTATCGCCACGAGGAGCTGCAGGAGCTCGAATAGAATTACCGTGCCGAAGCGCGCGTCCACCACGTCGGTCTTCTTTACCGGCAGCATAAGCGTGTAGAACACGTCCTGATTCTCCCTACCCCAGGTGCACGTGTAGAATACGCCCATCGCAGTGTAAAAGAACACTACATAGTAGGGATAGCTCGGTATGCACAGCATGCCGGACAGCAGTAGGAAGATCAACATCGTGGGATGCAGCGCAAGCCGCAGTTCCTTATGCATCAGCGGTATCATCGTGCGCCTCCTTCTCCAAATGAATCATCACCGTCTCCAAGTCGGCCTCCGCCGTGCGGTACGGCAGCAACTCCTCATTCTGAGCCGTTATGAGCGCATTGTAGCCGTCCTTGCTGCGCTTGCAGCCTATCAGCAGGCCCCTGTCACACTCGTCGTATTCCGCGTGCGTCAGCTTGACCGCCCTGAAGCGCGATACGAACTCGTGCCTCGTGGAGCTCGCGGCTATCTCCCCGCCCTTTATGTAGATTATGTCGTCCGCACACCTGTCCAAATCGCTCGTTATGTGGGTTGAGAAGAGTATAGTAGCGCCCTCGTCCTGCAAATCCAGAAATATGTCCAGTATCTCATCGCGCGATATGGGATCGAGTCCGCTCGTCGGCTCGTCGAGCAAGAGCAGTTCCGCCCCATGCGAAAGCGCGAGCGCAAGCGAGTACTTGACTTTCATGCCGTTGGAGAGCTGTGCGGGAGTCTTTCTGTCGTCCAGGCCGAAGCGCTTCATGTACATGTCGTAGCGCGCCTCATCCCAGTTTGGATAAAAGCGGCGCGTGACGTCCGTGATGAGGCGAAGCTTGCGAGAGGGGTAAAAGCCCACTCCGCCCAGCACGAGCCCTATGCGGTTCTTGAGCCCGCGTTCGTCAGCCGCATATGGCTGCGAGAAGAAGCTCACGCTGCCTGCGTCCGCATGCGCTATGCCGAGCATGCACTTCAGCGTCGTCGTCTTTCCCGCGCCGTTGCGCCCTATAAACCCCGTTATACTACCGGCGGGTATGGTAAATGACACATCCTTGAGTTCAAACGACTCATAGCGCTTACACAGCCCCCGCACTTCAGCAGCATTCACAATTTTGCTCCTCCCCTAACCGCCCGCTCGCCCGGCAGCTTTAATCAGCGAAATCGTCGTGACAAGCGCAAGCCCACGCCCGACGCCGCAAAACAGCAGCCGACTGCAAACAGTCATTCAATTCATCCGACGGCCGGATGTAAAACAGAACAATACATGGATTCCCACTGCACGCCCACGATTGAGTATACTCGTTTCCGCAGGCACAATCAACTATAAGATAATGAGTCGAACCGGAATGGTAATCCGTATGTGAGCAGTTGACCAGGCGATATGCTCTGCACGTGGTACAGCGCGCTTTATGGGCATAAACCGAGCACTCCTCAAGCGTTGTTGGATACGAGCCGCTGTGCGTATGGGCATGCGTCATCACATTCATTCCGGCCTTGTCGTATGAAGTAACACTCTTTGACGCAGAATACACAGGATACATGATCTGACTGCTGTATTCCACATGGCCAAGGCCATACACATGACCGATTGCATGGGCAATCGTCCGGTACTTACCCGCACTCGCGTTACCGTCAAAGTCCAATCTGCCACATGTTTAGTCGAGGTGTAATAACTTAACACCACTTCAGCAGTGGCAACAGCAGTTGCGCCGTTATCCACCACAGATGCGGTTATTGTGCCCATCGGCGATGAACTGCTCTCGGTACATGAGATGCATGAGCTCCACATTCCGATCCCGGTCGTCACATATGTGGAATACTTGCTCTTGACGTCAGACGACGAGTACGCGTATGTGGTGTTCTTGCTGCACATATGAACTGTCAGCCCATCCTCATAATTCGCCCAGCGAGTAGAGATATCAACAGCAAAAGAGTCAATGGACTCAGCATATGCGGCGCACGTAAATGCGCTGCTCATATAAGCAGCGCAAACAACACGGACAGCATATGCACAACGCTTCGTCTACGCATTTATTAACACAGCCCTTCTTCAGCACCATACGCCAAAGCCGTATTGCGAACATACGCTTCGAGCACATCGCAATCAATCAAGTAGGCCCGTGTTGCGAGATACCACAGTCCATAGCGATACCCCGACGCCCGTTTATTCAGCGCAAACAACGCGTCCGCGGCGTCCGACACACCGGGGCCTTCAATCCCGCGTACAATCTCTTCGTCGATGTAAGCGCGCGCAACCTTATCATTACGAACGTTTCCTGCCAAAGTGTCCGTCAGTTTTTCCGTTAAACCCAAACAGTCGACCAGCCGGTTAGCATTAGGCACATCCGAGAAGAAATAGTCAAACGACAAATAGGAATCACCTATCCTTTCCAGGAGGAGGTCCTTTGGTGCGCTGACCCAACAGTCCAAATACTCGGCTAATTCCAACACATCATCTTCCTGGTCGGCGGTCAAATAACAGAACATCAGATAGGACGTTCCGGCTTTGATAGGCGGAAGCTCTGATGAATACCTGCTCATGTTGTAGCCGACGCCAACCGTTACGGTATCGCCCTGCTTAAAGGAACCAGACCGGCAAACGAGAACATCCGATATCTCCACGTCAAAAATCGTTATGTCGTCCGATACCTTCGCATTCGTGTACTCATAGTTAAGAGTCGCTTGACGAACATTAGAGGCGACGCCCGTAATTATCAGCGTGTTCTTTGTATAAGCCTCTTCTTCGGTAATAAGGGCCCATTCATAATCGACGTACTTGATAGCATCCGTGTCATCAACGAGAGATACCTCAGCATTAGACGACTGGTAGAATGATGTGCCATTGGGCATCATTACAGACTGGCACGCTGTTAAAATAACCAAGCACAAGATGGAAAGCATAGCCACGGCAATTGTCTTAAATCTCATAAACACTCCCTTCTCCGCATTAGATTTCTGTCCGACATTACTCATTGTAAACAGTATATACTGCATCCGCCGGAACTGCAATGAGGAGGAAAATGAAAATACTGTGAAGTTTTCCAAGCTGTCGTCGGCCCGCTCCGGCGGATATTCCTTGCTGCGACTGTCCTTCATGCGTGCGGAATACATACCAAGCTTATCAGACGTGTGCGCAAGCATCCCGTCCGGCTCGACAAAACGCCGTGTCCGAATGGGCGGAATACGATTGAGCGCGCGGCTTGCGTCGACATCAGTTCGCAAATACGTCTTACGATTATGATTCATAACTCAGTAGGCATGGGCAATCGAGGCATTGCAGACGGGTAATCCGGCCCAGACAGGAGTTGTCGGAGCTGTATTGGCTAAGCGATCTCATTGGAGGCGACCTCAAAAATTGATTTCGGAAGCATCGCAAGTGTGAGTCTATGCGCGCTTCCATAGGTCAAGCACGGGAAGAACCCCGGCTCCCGTTTGGCCGCCGTCCGCCCGGATGCTTTGACGCGCTCCGCCGCATACGATGAATGGATACTGTGCATATGACCGCGCGCGAGGCGCCGGAGCCGCAGAATCATACCGCGGGTGAGCCATGTGCCCGGCTCACACCCCCTTAAAGGGGGTATCTTCGGGCGCTGCCGCGTTATATCCTAATACTGAAGGGGTGCGGCATTACGCGAGATTTGTCCAGCTGCCGTGCAGCGCTGTCGCTTTGCGCACACCCAACTATGTAGATGGAGGTTTATGGTTATGAAGAGGGCATTGGCAATCTTTCTGGCAGTAATCGTGTTGGCGACCGTTGCCGCCTGCAGCCCGGCGGCTAAGAATCCCGCTATCGTCGGCAAGTGGCAGCTTGTAGACCCCGATGCTGAGGCGGAAGCCGAATACGGATTCGGTCTTGAATTCCTCAGCGACGGAACGCTTCGCTTCGGGCTGAGCGAGGAACTGCTCGCCGCATTGGACGAGGACATGACCGATGCTGAGGTCTCCGAGATGATGGGCGGCATGGACGCGCTGTTCAAGATGGAGTACAAGATTCTCAGCACCACCGAGATGGAAGTAACCGCAAAGGCGCTCATGGGCCTTGTGAGCGAGTCCGACACCATCACTTACACGCTTAACGGCGACACGCTCGAGTTTGACGGCGCGGTCTATACGCGAGTCCGGTAAACGAGTTCACCACGGCCGCGGCTGCACAGCCGCGGCACTTCCTTAGCGCTTGCCCGCACTGTACCGATCCGATTTGGCGCGGTTTGGCGCGGTGTGGGTGTGTTGCGGCGCTTTGCCCGCTGAGTACGAACGGCGCTCCCGAGCGCCGTTTTCTTTGCGCGCTCGACTCCGCATTGCCGCTGTAACACGGATAGCGTCGACGCGCTTTGGGGGGGGATATAATATTGGCAAACAAAGTCGAGCGCGGCGCAGGGGCATCCGATATAATGACGGCGTAAGGAGATGGAGAGCGTGAACGAGCAGGTACTCGCGGTACAGCGCATGCAAGACTACATACAGGCACACCCGGACGGGCGGATAACAATGGCGGAACTCGCGCGAGCGTCGCTGTTTTCCCCATGGCACTCGTATCGCCTGTTTAAGCGATATGTGGGCGTAACGCCGGCAGAGTACATGCGCAAGCTTCGGCTCACTGAATCCGCGCTGCGCCTTAAAAGCACCGCCGTCAGCGTGACGGACGCCGCGCTCGGCGCGGGCTACGACAGTGTCGAGGGGTACCAGCGCGCATTCCGCCGCGAGTTCGGCTGCAATCCCGGGGATTATGCCAAGGCGCCCACGCCCATATCGCTCTTTGTCGCCTACGGAGTTAAATTCAGAGAAATGAGAAGGGATGTGCACGACATGGACAATGTACAGAGCGTTTTTATCCAGGTAATTAAAAAGCCTGCCCGCAAGGTCATAATAAAGCGCGGTATAAGCGCAAAGGACTATTTCCCCTACTGCGAGGAAGTGGGCTGCGACGTGTGGGGCCTGCTCACGAGCATGGACTCACTCTGCGGCGAGCCCGTGTGCCTGTGGCTGCCGGAGCGCTACATCAAACCGGGAACGTCGACCTATGTACAGGGAGTGGAGGCGGCGCTCGACTACGCCGGCGCGATACCGGAGGGCTTTGACGTCATAACGCTGCCCGAGGCGGAATACCTCGCGTTTCAGGGCGAACCATTCCTTGAGGAAAACTACGCTGCCAGCATTATGAGCGTCCAACACGCCATGGATCGCTACGACCCGACCGTGATAGGTTATGTCTGGGATGACCTCAACCCCAGGATACAGCTCGAGCCGCGCGGCGAACGCGGATACATAGAGCTGCGGGCGGTCAAAAAGCGCAATCCCAGCTGAGTCTCGACGCGCAGCGCAGCGAGCGCGCAAAGCCACGTTTTCTGCGCGCGCCAACGCAGCGCGCACCCGGCAAAAACCCGCTTTTCCGCCTTGACAACACCCTGGCTATGAACTATAATCTAATGGCTGTCCGCTCTCGAGAGCGGACAGCCGACGCGCCTGTCTCCCGCGCGGGGGGCCGGCGGAAGTGCATAGTGCCATGCGCCCGTAGCTCAGCAGGATAGAGCGTCCGCCTCCTAAGCGGAAGGTCGCGCGTTCGAATCGCGCCGGGCGTGCCACGTCGCCGCGGACTTCGCTCAGTTCGCGGCGGTTTTCTTTTGCGTTGCAACGAAAACGCCTCTCTTCCGCTCCGTCGCGGCTCCTCTTCCGCGAGTGGTCACGCGCTGCTCACCTGCTCGCTTGTAAACGCCCTCGCAACGGCGCGCTTCGCGCTACCAACCACTCGCGGGGGTCGCCGCCTGCGGGCGGCGGGAAGACGGGGCGCACGCACTCCGCGGACTTCGCTCAGTTCGCGGCGATTTCCTTTTGCGTTGCAACGAAAACGCCTCTCTTCCGCTCCGTCGCGGCTCCTCTTCCGCGAGTGGTCACGCTTGCTTCCGTTGTGCCCTTGTAGACGCGTCGAGCGGTTGTCCGCTGCCGGACGCTCCACCCGCGGGGTTGGGCGCGGCATGACGGCGCGCCTTCGGCGCATGTCCAATCCGCATCGGCATGCCGAAGGAATAATACTTCCCTATCGAGGGTGTGTTTCTCAAAGGATTCCGTGCTGCCGGCACAGAGCACAAAACCGCGCCCATGACGCGGTTTTCCTTCTGCAGCGCCCAATTATGCAAAAGGGTCGGTTCCGGCATCGATATGCTTCGCCAAATATGATATAAGCTCCTCCGGCGTTGGGATTTCACCCTTGCAGGGGATCTTTTTCCATCTGGCTTGAACGGCAGCGTCCTGGTCGCTAAGTCCTGCGAGAATAGCGAGCGCCATCTGCCTGCGAACTTCCTCTACGGTCACGCCCTCCCTCATGGCCAATTGCCGGATTGCTCTTTCAGCGTCTGTCTTCTCTTTCATGCACATCGCCTTCTTCCATTGTGTAAGAAGTCTAACAAGATTTATTAGAGCTTTTCACCTAATCTTATCTTAGATAGACTATTCTTGTCAAACATGAAATGTCGACGGTTGCCCGGAACGGAGGTGAGTAAATGGAACGCTATGGGACGATGCGTATCAAGCTGGACGAGCTTATCAAAGAAGCCGGTATAAGCAAAAATAAGTTGAGCCATCGGGCGGAGATGCAGCGTTCACAAATCAATCATTACTGCAACAACGAAATCAGCCGATTGGACATTGATGTGTTGGCGAGAATATGCACGGTGCTGGACTGCAGCATTGGCGATTTGTTAGAGTTTATACCGCCAAAGGAAAAGGAATGAACGCGCTGTATGTGCGCGCTGCAGGTAATGCGTCGGCCTGTTGGCCACAGCTCCTTGCGGCTCCCCCTGTTCCGGCGCATATCCAAGCCGAGTCAACGTGCCGCGACTCTCCCGCAATGAGTCCCGCTCCTTGCGCCTGTGCCCTGCAAACGCGGACATGACGGCTCTGCCGCGCTGCTGATTCTTTGCGTCCGCCGTATGCAACTGGGATCGCATAGCGCATTCTGCAATGGCGTATGAGTGGGGTTAGGCGTCGCGTTACGGCTTTTTACGGACAATGAAGATTCGTGTTCAACGAGCCTGCAAACAGTAGTGGCAACACAGCGGGCCGCATATACCATCCCAGGGAGTCACAACAGGCGGGAAAACCGCCCTCGCAGGAGGCCACAGGGCGTAGAAAAGCCCTCGCACGTTAACCATAGATTGCTTCACTACCTGGTGCGCTTAAGCAACGCTGCGAGCAAACCTATCGGGAAATACAGCACAAACAGGATTATTAGCAGGATCGTCATCTCACCAACCTCCTCTTTACTATTGTATCATGGTGCTGTTTGCGATGTAAATTCAACAACGCACTCATATTGCGACATTTTTCGTACACCAGGCCGTTAACTGTCTTGTCTGTCGGCGGCATGAGCTTACCGCAGATTCCGCGCGTCGGACTCGCCGCCTCCATGCCTCGACGTTGCGGAAGGTCGTGCGGCCACAATCGCCGTTCGCTTCTCCCGCACGGGGGCGCGGCCGCGCGCTTCGCGCGCCGGCCTGCGCACTATGGTGCGCAGGCTGAAACGGCTCCGCCGTTTCGGGCCGCGCCCCGTGCCCTTCTCGCGTAAGCGAGAAGTTACCTTGCAGGGTGGGTGGGCGGGGGACAAATCCAACCCGCCGCAGTCGGAATGGCGCCGATTAGCCCGCGGCAAGCCGTATCAATACGCGAAACTCATGCGGCGCAAAGAAAGCACCCCACCGTGCGTTAATGCAGCAAACACGCCGTTGGAGCCGCGTCCCGTGCAGCGCAAGTGAAATCCGATGCGTATGTTACATTACCAAGCGCCGTTGTCTTTGTGCCTTGCCGCAGCGCGCGTCCGTCCCTCGAGCGATGCTAAATCATGCCGCGCAGCTTGTAGTACACTATGACCAGCGTTTCTCGCATATAGTTGTTGGGAGACAGATATGATACGTCGCTTGCGCCTATTCCGTCGGCACGAATGCTCAATTTGGCTGCTACCAACTCCGCCCGCAGGACGTGAAAGCCCGTCGTGACGAATACTACGTTTGCATTGTCTCCGAGCTCCGACTCGATTATCTCCATGGAGTAGCGGAAGTTCTCGCTGGTGCTGGTGGATTTGTCCTCTTTGCGCAGGCGGCTCTGGTCAACGCCGCGCGCTGACATATACCTGTACATGGCCTCAGCCTCGCTTATATCCTCCTGCGGGCCCTGTCCGCCGGAGAGCACGACGAGCACATCCGGATTCTCGCCAATGTACTCGAGCGCCGCGTCCAAGCGGTACTTCAGTGTCAGTGAAACCCGCTCCCCGCGTATGCCGCAGCCCAGCACCACTATTGCGTCGGCGTCCTGCGGCGGCGTTTGATGCGCCTCGCTATAAATCAAAGAGCCGATAACAACCAACAGCAGCGCGTACGCCCCGTAACCCAATATCAGTGCCCACTTCACAACCGCTCCCAGGCGTGTACGGAAGAACGCGCGCAGCGGCTCAAAGAATAGACCTATCAGCAGCAGCGGCAACCCAAGTATAGCGGGCAGCACTATGCCGGCGTTGAGATTCGATAAGCAACACAGAACAGCTGTGTCCAACAGCATGACCCCGCCCAGAACTATAAGCACAGTGCGCATGAGTTTCATAGTTAGTCTCCTCGATATAATGCCCTCTAACAGGTAAATGCGGAAGCCCAATAGGCACGCCATCGAACTCCGCTCCAGCGGCGCACGCCGCAGGTAAGCCACATGCTGCGCATATGCACCGCAGCGCTATGATTCCCGCCGGCGAAGGAGAAACACAGTCGGTAGCAGCCCGCCCGCCTCCGTGCGCTGACGCGATATGAACTCCAGCTCGCTCTGCTGGGATATCAGCCGTCTGAGCAGCGTGTACTCCATCGTGTACAGCAGAGCAATACCTCCCGGTGCGAGCCACTCAGGCAATTTACCGAGAAACTGCGCGTACAGCTTATCATTTATCTCATGGCTGCCCACCCGAAGCCCAAACGGCATGTTAGCTATGACCTCATCGTACGGCGCGTTGGCGCGGAACTTTATGCAGTCCTTGCACACCAACTCCACATCGATGCCGGCAGCGTGTACATTGCGCTGTGCCTTCTCTATGGCCTTCGGCGTGATGTCCACGCCCGTGAGCGCCCCGCACGGGGAGAGCAGTCCGCGCTCTATAAGCATGGTACCGCTGCCGCAGAATGGATCCAGTACTCTCGCCCGCGACCTCAAGTGATCCGATGCAAGTCTCAGCACCGCGGCGGCAGTAGACGGGGCGATGGACGCGGGAAGCGACTCCAACCTGTACGCAAAGCGCGTGTCCTTAAAGCAGCACAGCTTCGCGTACAATGAACACCGCTCCTTTACCTGCTCCACCCGCAGTTCAATATCGTAAAATGAAGTGGAGTTGACGAGCTCGTCCGAGTCCAACAGCGCCGCTATTTCGCGCGCGAACGACGCCTTGTCCAAACCCGACGGGAGCGACAGCCTGTATCTGTACGGCGGCTGCGCTTTCGTCGCACCGCGCATGAGCTCCGTCAGAAAGTCGCGCGCGCACCCGGCGATGGCGTTCGCGGTGAGATTGACCGACCGCCTGATGGGAAACAGCGCCTCGCTGAAGCAGCGCGCGCCGTACAGCGACCGCAGGTCAGCCGTTGATACCACGACAGCATTGGGATAGTCGCGCAGCACGCGGACACCCAACTCCTCCAGCTCCTCCATGAGCTGTTTGGAGAGCAGATTAGCACACCTAAGTTCTATTTCATATTCGCGTAGCAGCCCCGTAAAGCGCGCGTGCACTCCCCGCACCGTCCTGCCGAGCACGAGCCGAACCGCGGCGTTCTCCGCCTCCACATGCTTCGCCTCGTCCTCATTTGCGGCGGGGGCTACGCGGTAACGCTGTATAAACGCCACCGCTGCCGGATCTCCTATCGCGCCCAGCGCAAGCAGCATCGACGGCCGCACATAGCGGTATTCCTCCCGCTCCAGCGCGTCTATCAGGGGGCGGCTGTACTCTGCAAGCCCTATGTTCCCCATGAGCACCGCAGTATTCTTTCTCGCGGAGGGCGTTGCGCTCGCCAGGCGCTCCGTCAGAAACGTTATGTCCAGCGCTTCGGCGAGCTCTTCCCGGTACTGCTTTTTCTTCGCAAGCTTTGCCAGTATGCTGCAAGCCGTGCCGTTACCCTCCGACAGATAAAGTGCGAGTGCGGCTTCGTACGCCGCTTCGCCGTTTATGTCGGAGTCGCCCGCCCGCAGCTTCCGCCTGAGCTCGTCCACAGTGAGTTTTTTCATAGTCGACCGCCTTTTGCGTATTCCGGTCAATTATACCACATCGAAGCGACGGCTGCGCCCTCATTCGCGCGAACGAGCAGTTATGAGTGTCTGCCGCCGGGTAGCAGGCGCGCGTCCGAGGGGACGCGGCGCTGTGGCGGAGCATGAGCGGAGTCGATGCGTCCCCGTGGTGGGTGGGTGGGGAAAAATCCGCGCAAAACCGCTGCGATGATTCGTTTAGCGCGCACATTACGCCATATAAGCCCGTCCCTCGGATACGGCATACCGCGGCGGCGAAGGCGGCGCGGTCGTGTCGCATGTGTACGGTTTTGCGCCACCATATAGTGATATAATGGGTGTGATGAAATACGGCACAGGAGAGCTTGCGCATGTCAGACGCCATCACCCGCATATTTGACCGCAAGAGAGTCGAGTGGCATAAGCTGCCGGACTTCGGCTTCGCGCGGGAAGGGGACGACTGCGTCTACCGGGTCGCGCTCGAAGGCAGCGGCTTCATACTCGCCGTTGCCATTACACCCCAGGGACAGGTGCGCACCGAGGTAACAGACCCTGCCTTTGGCGAGCCTTACACGCTGCACCTCTCCGACAGCGCCGTCGGCAGCTTTGTAAACGGCGTGAGAGCGCAGTGCGAAGCCATTCTGCAAAACATAGCGAGACGATGCTTCGTGCCGGATGTGTTCAAGAGCGTGCAAGCCGGACAGTTGATTTCATATGTGCGAGAGCGATATGGCGACGAGCTCGAATTCCTGTGGGCAAAACTGCCCGACAACGCCGTATGGCGCAGGAAAGACACGGGAAAATGGTACGGCGTCCTGCTGACGCTTTCTGGGCGCAAGCTCGGCGCGGCATCGGACGACGTGATTGAGATAGTCGACTTGCGCATACCGCCTGACGAGTTGGCCGCGCTGGTGGACGGGAAAACCTACTTCCCGGGGTACCACATGAACAAGCAGCGCTGGTGCACGGTTGTGCTCGACGGTTCGGCGGACTTAGCCGACATCTGCCGCCTGCTGGACGCAAGTTACCGCCTTGCTACCAAATAGGCGCGCCAACTACCGCCTGCACCGCTGTGTGCTGCTCAGTAAACGGTTCTCCCGAACTCATATGCCGCGCGCAGGTGCTTTTCGGTTATCTGAGGCGCCCCGTCAGTCTCGCCGCAGCCGCCTGCCAGCAGCATCCCCTTGTCATTAAAGCCAATGTAATTGATGATCGCGAACCGATAATACGATGCTGCGTGGTCAAACGTCCAGAAGTTGTCGTCTGCGGCCGTCATGAGCAGCGCGCAATCCTTATCAGGATATTTTTCATATCTTCCGTAGGGCGGGTCGGGGTCGTATTCCGCCACGCAGTACAGCCGCTCGATAAACGCCTTAAGCTGGGACGAGATAGTCCAGTAATAGAGCGGTGACGCCAGCACGAGCAAGTCTGCAGCCCTCATCTTTGCGGCTATGTCGTTAAATCCGTCGCGCTGAATGCAGGGCTTGCCGTAGCGGCAGGCGTTGCAGCCTATGCAGCCCCCGACCTCCTCGTCACGGAGCGAGACTATCTCCACCGAGTGCCCGGCGCTGCGCGCGCCTTCGGCAAAGCGCTCTGTCAGCTGCGCCGTGTTCCCATGCGGCCTGCCCCCGCCGCGCACAATCAGTATTCGCTTCATGTGCCGTGCTCCTCCCTCGTTTCGCTGATGCCTCGGCCGACCGCGGTACGCGGCGCGGCATGCCGTGTGTCGTGCACATACATTCTGCCCGTCTCGACGCCGTTAACATGCGCCACGGTGCACAGGAACGTCCACCCATACCGCTCATAGAACGCAGTATGGTCTGTCACCAGATAGAGCGCGTCCTCACCCATCGCTGCGCATTCTGCGCACACATGCTCCAACAGCGCGCCGGCAATGCCCATGCCGCGATGCGTTTGTTCCACATACAGCGCGCAGGCATTCGGGCGCAAGTCGCTGCGCGCGTGAAAGTCATTCTCGACAACACCTATACCGGCAACTATAGCTGCTCCATCTACCGCGATGTACCATTGCGGCGGCGCGCTCCCATCGCGAGGGCTCTGCGACATGCTCTTTACATACGCCTCTTTCGGTATGCCCCACTTTTGATAAAACCAGTCCGCGGCCCGCTCAATCAGCTCCTCGTGGCAGCGCAGTGCGATTATCTCATATGCCATCCGGTATAACACACTCCTTTCTGCATGCCCGCAGGCGCGCGCTGCGTGCGGAGGCGCTTGGCGCGCCGCCTTCCCGCCGCGGCGGGAAGGCGGCCTGCTGGGGTGGGTGGGGTGGGGAAAAATCGGGGCAATGCCCGCGCAGGACGCCGCCATGCTGTGCATCTACCGACAAAGCGGAGGTTTCACACCGAAACCTCCGTCAAACTCTACACTACATACGCCGTTAGGACGCGTCAGGTATGCCTTCCCGCTCGGTATCCCCGTTAAACAGCAGCAGAGGCTTACCCTTGCGCCGTATCACTTCGGGCGTTATTACGCACTTTGAAATGTCGCGCTGCGAAGGCACATCGTACATTATGTCCAGCATAGCGGTCTCAAGTATGGCGCGCAGCCCTCTCGCGCCGGTCTTGCACGCTATCGCCTCCCTGGCGACTTCAATCAGCGCATCTTGTTGGAACTCCAACTCCACGCCGTCCAGCTCAAGCAACTTGGTATACTGCTTGGTCAGCGCGTTCTTCGGCTGCGTCAGTATGCTTATCAACGCCTCCTCATCCAGCTGGCGCAGAGTCACAATAACCGGCACCCTGCCTACAAACTCCGGTATAAGGCCGTACTTCAGCAGATCCTCCGGCAGTATGCTCTCCAAAAGATCCCCCCGCTCCTCCACCGTGGCGTCAATGGCATCGGCACCAAAGCCCATGAGCTTTTTCCCCACGCGCTTGCCGATTATCTTGTCAACGCCGTTGAATGCGCCCCCGCATATGAAGAGCACGTTCGTCGTATCTATCTGGATGCACTCCTGATGCGGGTGCTTCCTTCCGCCCTGAGGCGGCACACTCGCTACCGTTCCCTCGAGTATTTTCAGCAGCGCCTGCTGAACGCCTTCACCCGAAACATCGCGCGTTATCGAAGGGTTCTCGCTCTTGCGGGCTATCTTGTCTATCTCGTCGATGTACACTATGCCCCGCTGCGCCAGCTCCACATTGTAATCAGCCGCCTGTATCAGCTTGAGAAGTATGTTCTCAACGTCTTCGCCCACATAACCCGCCTCCGTGAGCGAAGTTGCGTCCGCCACGGCAAACGGTACGTTGAGCACCTTTGCGAGCGTCTGCGCGAGCAGCGTCTTGCCACAGCCGGTCGGTCCCAACATGATTATGTTGCTCTTTTGCAACTCCACATCGTCGTCTTTTGCGACTGTGTTTATGCGCTTGTAGTGATTGTAAACCGCCACCGCCAGCGCGCGCTTGGCGCTCTCCTGCCCGATAACGTACTGATTGAGCACGTCCACTATCTCGCTGGGCTTGGGCGTTTCAAAGTTGTCCTGCGACCGGTCGACGCCGATGTTGTCCTCGATTATCTCAAGGCACAGCTCGACGCACTCGTTGCAGATGTAAACATTGGGGCCGGCGACAAGCCGCCTTACATCGGCCTGTGACTTCCCACAGAAAGAACATCTGACGACTCTTTCATCGATCTTTGCCATTTATACCTTCCTCGGAGGAATTATGCGGTCAATCAAGCCGTACTCGAGCGCTTCCTGAGCGGACATGTAGTTATCGCGTTCAGTATCCTCCCTAATTCTTTCGAGCGGCTGCCCCGTCCTCTCGGCAAGAATCCTGTTGAGCTTTTCTTTGGTACGCAGTATGTGCTTGGCGGCTATTTCTATATCCGTCGCCTGACCCTGCGCCCCGCCGAGCGGTTGGTGTATCATTATCTCAGCGTTGGGAAGCGCCATGCGCTTGCCCTTTGTTCCGGACGCCAACAGGAATGCGCCCATGGACGCCGCCATGCCTATGCATATGGTAGCGACATCGCATTTGAGATACTGAATCGTGTCGTATATAGCCATCCCGTCGGTTATCACGCCGCCCGGGCTGTTTATGTAGAGGAAAATGTCCTTCTCCGGATCCTCCGCCTCGAGGAACAACAGCTGCGCCACGACCGACCCCGCAGTGACGGAATGTACCTGGTCGCCCAGAAAGACTATTCTGTCCTTCAGCAGCCGCGAGTATATGTCATACGACCGCTCGCTCCTGCCGTCCTGCTCTATAACAAACGGAATATAGCTCATCCTATGCTCCTCCTTTGCCTGACGTGCCCGTCACGCTCATTCTATCACATTGGCCGATTCAACGACAAGGCGTATCGCCTTTTCAATCTTTTCCCTGTCCTCAAAATAGCCCTTCACGCCCTCGTTGACGCCTTCGAGGAACTTCGCCCGCTCCTCATCGCCAAAGCTCGCGCAGAATGTGTCTATGGCAGCGGAAACTTCCTCCTCCGTAACCTCTATCGCTTCGTCCTTCACTATCTGCTCAAGCACCAGCCGCGTCCTCACGCGCTTTTCCGCGTCGGGCGCCATCTGAGCCGCAAGCTGTTCTATACTCGTCCCCGAATAGCGCAGGTATATGTCCAGATTCAATCCCTGCTGCTGAAGATTCCTGTCCATGTCGCCCAGCATGTTTTCGACCTCGCGCCGGATCATCACTTCGGGAACCTCAAACTCCGCGTTCTCCACGACCTTTCCGAGCACCTCGTCTTCAAAATCGTTCTTTTCGCGCTGCGCTGCGTTTTTCTCATAGTTAGCGCGTATGTCCGCGCGCAGCTCGTCGAGCGTCTCGAACTCGGACGCCTCCTGAGCAAACGCGTCGTCCAGCTCATCGAGCACCTTGGCGGATACGTCGTGCAGGTGTATGGCAAACACCGCCTCCTTGCCCGCAAGCTCCTCCGCATGGTATTCCTCGGGGAAAGTCACGACGATGTCCCTGTCCTCGCCGGCGCTCATGCCTATGAGCTGCTCCTCAAAGCCCGGGATAAAGCGATTGCTGCCGATCTCAAGCTCTTGATGCTCGGCTGTCCCGCCTTCAAACTTTACACCGTCAACTGAGCCGCTGTAATCTATATCGACGGTGTCGCCGTTCTCAACAGGGCGCTCCACGGACACAATGCTCGCGCGCTCGGAGCGCATTCTGTCGAGCTCCGCATCCACCATTTCGTCCGTAACAGTATACTCGCGCCTGTGCGCTTCTATACCCTTGTACTCGCCGAGCTTTACCTCCGGCATGACAGACACGGTCGCGCTGAAGCGCACCGCTATCCCCTCCGGAAGCTCCGCGGCAGCATCATCATAGGCGCGTATCGCGTCTACGTCGATCTTGGGATCGTCGAGCACGTTCAGCTCTTGCTCCGCTATCGCCGCATCGACCATGGGCGGCCAAAGCTGCTCAAACGCATCCTCGAAGAACACCAGTTTGCCGTACGCGTTCTCGATCACGGTGCGCGGCGCCTTGCCCTTGCGAAAGCCGTGCACGTTGTAGCGGCTCGCCGTTCTCCTGTATGCGGCCGCCATAGCCCTCTCAAGCTCATCCTCCGCTATATCAAATGTCAGCTTAACCTGACTGCCTTCGAGCTTTTCCATGTTAATCATCGTCAATTCCCCTCCGTTGCCGCTTAAAAAGCATAATACTGAAACAGCAGGGCATTATACCACGGCGGCAACGCTTTGTAAACAAACATATCAGTTTACGCGCGGTTCCTTCGCAATGAAGTAAAGCGCCACTACGCCCGGGCCGGTGTGGCATCCGACTACCGCGCCCACGGTCCACACAGTTACGGGCAGTTCCGGATAGCGCTCATGTATCAGCGATATGAGATAGTCCACATCGCCCATACAGTCGGAATGCGTTATGCCTATGAAGGGGTTGCGCTCTATGTCTATTTCGGCAAACAGATGCTGCGCCATCGAAGTCAGCGCCCGCTTTCTGCCCTTTGTCTTCTCGCGCGGCACCAGCCGGCCTATGTAGTCCATGTTCATCACCGGCTTTATCTGGAGCACGTCGGCTATAAACGCAGAGCCCTTGCTGAGCCTGCCGCTGCGCGCCAAGTACTTGACCTCGTCCGTGGAAAACCAGTGATATATGAAGAGCTTCAAATCCTCGACGGCGTCCGCGAGTTGATTGCGCGTCTTGCCCGCGCACTTCATTGCGTTCGCGTGCTCAATAAGCATGCCGTAACCGCCGGACGCGGCGAGCGAATCTATGACCCTGATCCTGTCGTCCCCAAACTCGGCGTGCAACTGATCCCGCGCGACGCGCGCGCTGTTTATGGAGCCGGATATGGCGCTTGAAAGCGAGATGTGCAGTACATCCATTTCCCGTTCCAGATACGGTCTCCACGCTGCGACGTAATCGGAAGGCGCAGGCTGACTCGTGCTGAACGACGCACCCTCCCGCATACGGTTGTACAGACCGAGCGCCGTCTCGTAGGTCATGTCGTCCGCCATGTGTTCGTCCCCGCCGTGGACGCTCAAGTGTACGACCGGTATCCCCAATTCGGCAATGCGTTCAGGGTTTGTGTCGACAGTAGATTCACAAGAAATAATGTATTCTCTCATTGCTTGCACCTCCCGTGTTTATCAAAGAAGTCTACCATATAATTATGGCGAAATTGTGGCGCGAAAGCAAGTTTTATTGTATACGAAAATAAACTCCCGCGCGCGTCATTATCTGTTTGCATCCGCGCGCAAAAGGACTATAATAAGTTTGATATATGCAGTCATTCACAAGGAGGTTTCCCATATGATCCCAACCGTAATGGACGCCATCATCAAACCCGCCGCCGCAAGGGGGCTTGAGCTGGTCACACGTCCCGTACCCACTCCCCGAATGGGCGAAGTGCTCATCAAGATTCACAAGACCGCCATATGCGGTACGGACGTCCACATCTACACCTACGACGAGTGGACGCGCAAAAACGTCACCCCGCCCGTGATAATCGGACACGAGTACGTGGGCGAGATCGCCGCGCTCGGCGAGGGCGTGACCGGATACCGCATAGGTCAGCGCGTATCAGGCGAGGGGCACATCGTATGCGGCCATTGCCGCAACTGCCGCGCCGGAAACGGCCACTGGTGCAGACATACGCAGGGCGTGGGCGTGCAGCGCGACGGCGCGTTTGCACAGTACCTGTGCATACCCGCATCCAATGTCATACCCGTTTCCGAGGACATCCCGGAGGACGTGGTGTCGTTCTTCGACGCGTTCGGCAACGCGACGCACACCGCCCTCACATACGACTTGGTCGGCGAGGATGTGCTAATCACGGGCGCGGGGCCGATAGGCATAATGGCGGCGGGCATAGCCAGGCACTGCGGCGCGCGCAAGATATTTATTACGGACGTCAACGACTACCGGCTGTCGCTCGCGGAGAAGCTGGGCGCGACCCACACCGTCAACATAGCGCGCGACAAGCTGGAGGACGTGATGCGCGACGCCGGCCTTACCGAGGGCTTTGACGTGGGCATGGAGATGAGCGGTAACGGCAAGGCGCTGAACCAGATGCTCGGGGCGATGAGAAACGGAGGCAAGGTCGCGCTGCTGGGCATAGCCGGCCCCGGCACCGTGATAGACTGGAACGATGTGATTTTCAAGGGCTTGAACCTGCAGGGAATCTACGGCCGCAAGATGTATGAAACCTGGTACAAAATGATAGCCATGGTGCAGGCGGGGCTGGACTTGACGCCCGTCATTACACACAGATACGGCTACCGCGACTTTGAAAAGGGCTTTGAGGCGATGATGTCCGGCGCAAGCGGCAAGGTCGTCCTGAGCTGGATAGACTGATGGAGGTACGATAACGATGAACGACGCTTTGAACATTTTCCGCACGCAGCTCGACGCGATACGCGAGTCCGGCACATACAAGGACGAGCGCATCATTACCACTGACCAGAGGGCGCGCATAGACACCACAAAGACGCGCAATGTGCTCAACATGTGCGCCAACAACTACCTCGGCCTTGCCAATAACCCGGAGATAATCGCAGCGGCAAAGGCGAGCTTCGACACATGGGGCTTTGGGCTGTCCTCCGTGCGCTTTATCTGCGGCACCCAGCTCATACACAAGGAACTCGAGGCGAAGATAAGCCAGTTCCTGGGCATGGACGATACCATACTCTACACCTCGTGCTTTGACGCGAACGGCGGCCTGTTCGAGACGCTGCTCTCCGCCGAAGACGCGGTCATATCGGACGAACTCAACCACGCGAGCATAATCGACGGCGTAAGGCTCTGCAAGGCGAAGCGATTCCGCTACAAGAACAACAACATGGAAGACCTGCGCGCACAGCTCGAAGCCGCGAAGGACTGTCGCATAAAGCTCATCGCAACGGACGGCGTGTTCTCCATGGACGGCATCATAGCCAACCTCCGGGGCATACGCGAGCTCGCTGACGAGTACGGCGCGCTCCTCATGGTCGACGACAGCCACGCGGTGGGCTTCATGGGCGACCGCGGCAGGGGCACGCCCGAATACTGCGGCGTGGAGGCGGACATCATCACGGGTACCCTCGGCAAAGCGCTCGGCGGCGCGAGCGGCGGCTACACCTCCGCCCGCCAGGAAATCGTCGACCTGCTGAGACAGCGTTCGCGCCCGTACCTGTTCTCCAACACGCTCGCTCCCTCCATATGCGCCGCCTCCATAAAGGTGTTCGACATGCTGATGGAGTCCACTGCGCTGCGCGATAAGGTGCACGAAAACACGCGTTACTTCCGCGAAGCGCTCGGCCGGATAGGTTTTGACGTAATAGAGAGCACTCACCCGATAGTGCCCGTGATGCTCTACGACGCAAAGATCGCGCAGGAATTTGCCAGCCGCATGCTCGATAAGGGCGTGTATGTGGTGGGCTTCTTCTACCCGGTCGTGCCACAGGGCAGGGCGAGGATAAGGACGCAGGTCTCCGCCGCCCACACGCGGGAAGACCTCGACTTTGCGGTAAACTGCTTCAAGGAAGTCAAGGAAGAGATGGGGCTGTAACGAGCGCAAACGCTCGACAGCAACGGCGGCGGGCAATATTGCCCGCCGCCTTCCATTATTCATTCGCTGCGCCGTCAGCCCTTATGCGCCCATATCCGCGTACTCCGCCAGCCGCGCCATAAACGCGTCATAGTCGAGCACGGGTTCGGTGCGGCCTACCAGTAGGCAATCCTCCAAGGCGACGCCAAACAGCTCCAAATTGTACGGCAGCACCCTTAGTTTTCTGTACCACGCCAGTCGCCCCTCGTTTGAGACTATGAACCAAGTTGTGTCCACGTTGTCCAGTTCGACCGCGTCGTCATCCTCGTACATGCCTATATAATGCTCCGTAATGAGTACCGCGCCCGCAGATGCGGTGAGTGTCTCATCAAATACGTTGATCCGACACGCACGCTCCGTATACGGGATTTCTCTTAAACGCGGCAGCGTATCATCGTCTATATCCGCAAACAGCGCCAGCGCCTCGTCGAGCGTCAAATCCACATGAAGACCATTCGCGCCGCGTATGCACATCTTGTAGCCCTTCGGGCTGTTCTCATTCCTGTAAACAGGCAAATGCAGGCCGTTCTCAAACAGAGCGAAATGAACGCCGCCGGACTGCGGCTCATCCGGGTGGTAACCGCAGAACAACGACCTCATTCGCATGCGCAAAAGTGCCTCCTCGTCCGGCTCCGCGTCCGTAACAAAGGCGGTACCATCGGCATCATAGGCGTATACGACGCCATGCTGATTGATAAACCAGTGCGTATATGGAATGGTCGCACTATCTGCCGCTTCAGCTGTAATGTAGTACCCGTACCGCAGCGAACCGTAGGCGTCTTCGTCATCAGCTCCCGCCTCGCGCAGCACAGTCGCGCCGTCTAGCAACTGGGCGAGATAACGCGCGTCCTCCTCCTCCGTCACCAGGGGCGGATAGTTGCCCTCGGTGAAACACGTCAGAGGCTCGTTCTCATTGTAGCTGAAGAACGAATACGTGCGGCCGTCCACCTCGTACGCCTCGGTGCCGTACTCAGGCGTGTGTATGCCGGTGTAGTTGTACGTCCTGGGATTATCATC
>JAUNBH010000014.1:9606-33301 GCA_030527165.1 Clostridia bacterium | reverse complement strand
CCCAACGACTTCCTTCGTGCCTATACTGTCCAACATGTTTGACAAACCTACAAGGTGAGCATTCATGGAGCCGCGCGCGCTCTGACCGCTCTTGGGCACAGCGCAGGCCGATTCCGGTCTGCAGGATAAGCATACGCCGGCAACTCCGCAAGCCGCGATTGGCGCTCGACCTCCGGTCCATCCGGGCAAAGCCGCCGTATAGCGGTTCATGTCAAGCATATTTCCAAACAATGTCACAATTCGATTATACACCTTTAGCCCCTGCGATGGTATAATACACCTGAGGAGGGGGTGGTATTATGTCGAACATCTGCCTGTTTGGCGCGTCATGCAATAACATTGACAGCATCTATTCCGAAACCGCATTTGAGATGGGCGCGCTCCTGGCGGAGAACGGCTTCGGCTTGGTCTTCGGCGGCGGCGCGGTAGGGCTCATGGGCGCGGCGGCACAGGGCGCAGCGGCACAAGACGGAGAGATATACGGCATTATTCCCGAAAAGCTCAATCGCCCGGGAATCTCTTTCGACAGCTGTACAAAGCTCATAGAGGTCGCAGATATGGGCGAGCGCAAGCAGCGCATGGTGGAAATGTCGTCCGGCTATGTCGTTGTGGCAGGCGGGATAGGCACGCTCGACGAGTTTTTCGAGGTGCTGTCGCTCAAGCAGCTCGGCTACATTGACGACCCCATCATTATCATCAACACCAACGGATTCTACGACAATCTGCTCGCGCACCTCCACGGCTGCGTCAAAGAGGGCTTCACAGACAGGCGCTACCTCAAGCTGTTTTTAGTGACTGACTCCGCGACGGAAGCGCTGAAAATGCTGCTGGAATATGTGCCGCCGGATGTGCCCGACAAGATTACGGAGGCTTTGCACAGCATAAATGAATAGCATAATGGTTTGCGTGACAGGACAGAAGTCCTGCGAGCGGCTGATACAGCGCGCCATCGTGCGCTCCAGGGTCGCGCCCTCCACAGTTCATGTCGTACACTGCATACAGACCGGCAAGCGCGTCATGAACAGCATAGACGAGCCTGACGCCATCGAGTACCTGTTCACTGCCGCGCAGGTTGCGGGCGCGGACATGACCGTCCTGCGGGAGGACAGGGTCGAAGACGCGCTGGTCGGTTACGCCAAGAACAACGGCATAACGCTTATCATCCTGGGCGCTTCACCGGAGAGCGGCGAGTCCTTTGTTTCGCGCCTGCAGCACCGACTGCCCGACATCGAGTTTGACGTGGTCATGCAGGCGTAGCCCGCCGCGCAAAAGGCGTTCCCCTGATACGGGAACGCCTTTTTCATGCCCGAGCGGATATTTTGGCTCCCACCCGCCCCCCTCGGGCAGCGCTGACCCACGTCAGGACGCTACTCCTTAGCGGCGGCGTCGCCCTTAAACACCTTGTTGAGCAAATACACGAGCAGTATGACTACCGCGATGACCACAAAAATGCCCACCATGCCCTTGGCAAGCAGCAGCAGGGACTCTAAGAGCGTCCCGGGGGAGAATTCCAAATTCATTGCGGCGAGCATCAGACTCTTGCATAGAAATAAGTTGAACATTATTACCGCGCCTCCTTAAGCCAACAGGTTCTCGACGAGCGATATCACCAGTCCGCCGGCTATCACCGAGGCGATCTGGCCGCTCACGTTCGCGCCCGCGGCGTGCATGAGCAGATAGTTGTACGGATCTTCGCTAAGGCCCATCTTGTGCACTACCCTGGACGACATGGGGAATGCCGATATGCCGGCAGCGCCTATCATCGGGTTGACCTTGTTCTTCGCAAACAGGTTCATGAGCTTTGCAAAGAGCACTCCGCCCATAGTGTCGAACACGAATGCGATGAGCCCCAGTCCGATTATGACCAGAGTCTCCACCTTGACGAACGACTCTGCGCGCATGGAGAATGCCACCGCGATGCCCAATACGAGCGTTATGAGATTTGCGAGCACATTTTGCGCGCTCTCGCTGAGCGATTTGAGCACGCCGCACTCGCGTATGAGATTGCCAAACATCAGGAAGCCTATCAGCTCGGCGGACTTGGGTGCGACCGCCCCGGCGATTATGGTGACGGCTATGGGGAACAGTATGCGCGTAGTCCTGCTCACCGACGCGGGCTTATAGGGCATTCTGATGCGCCGCTCCTTTGAAGTCGTTATCAGGCGTATCACCGGCGGCTGTATTATGGGTACGAGTGCCATGTACGAGTAAGCGGCCACGATGATCGCGCCCGTGTACTGCGAGTCAAAGTACTCGGCGACGTATATGGACGTCGGGCCGTCGGCGGCGCCGATGATAGCTATCGCGGCGGCGTCGTTGAGCTCAAAGCCCACCAGCCGCGCGAGCATCAGCGTGATGAATATGCCGAGCTGCGCGGCGGCCCCGAACAGCAGCAGCTTCGGATTGGACAGCAACGGTCCAAAGTCTATCATTGCACCTATGCCGATGAACAGCAGCAGCGGGAACAGCTCCGTAGCTATACCCACTTCGTACAGCGTGTGTACCGCCTCGGCGCTGACAAATGGCAGGTTCACCAGTATGGCGCCAAAGCCCATGGGCAGCAGCAGCGACGGTTCCATCTTCCACTTGATGGCGCAGAGTATGAGCATCGCGCCTATGAGTATCATGGCCCCCTGCTGCCAGGAGAAGTTCAGTACGTTTTCAAACAGCCGCAAAAAGTCTTCCAATTCAACAACCTCCTCACACAAAAACAGGCTTTTGCCGTGTGGCAAAAGTCTTACCTTCAGCTTGCGCCTTATACATCCCCGGGCAAACGCCGTAATGACGGAGATGTCGCACTCCCGTGCAGGTTACTCCCTTTTCGCCGCATTATATAACAGCCCCGCGCGCAGGTCAACAGGAATTATGCTCATTCGGCTCCCCGCAGCAGCTGCAGCGCCATGGCGTAGGCGGCGTTCCTGGGCACTCCGGTGCGCTCCGAAGCCTCTCTTGCGGCGTCCTTTGCACTGTGACCGGAGCGCAGCAACTGAGCTATGAGCTCCGAGGCGTCCGTCTCGTTGGGCAATTCGGCGGAGCGCCCCTCTACCACCAGTACGCACTCGCCCTTGGGCGGCGTCTGGGCATACAGCTCGCTCAACTCCGCGAGCGTAGCGCGCACCGCGCTCTCGTGCAGCTTGGTTAGCTCCCTGACGAGCACCGCCCGCCTGTTGCCGAGCGCGCGCGCCAGTTCTCCGGCAGTTTTTGACAGCCGCAGCGGGCTCTCGTACAGCACCAGCGCGCAATCGCACCCCGCGAGCACCTCGAACAGCTTCGCGCGCGCTCCGGACGCCCGCGGCAAAAAGCCCACAAAGCGGTACTGACCCCCAAAATTCGCAACCACATGCGCGGTCACGGCGGCGCTCGGCCCCGGCAGCACGAAATATGGCACGGCGCGCTCCACGCACGCTCGCACCAGCTTTTCACCCGGGTCGGATATTCCCGGCATGCCCGCATCGCTCACAAACGCGACCGCCATGCCCTGCTCCACCTTGGCCGCAATCTCCTCTGCGCGCTTCGCCTCGTTGTGCTCATGGCAGCTCAGCAGCGGCTTCTCTATCCCAAGGTGCCGCAGCAACCGCGCGGTATTCCGCGTGTCCTCCGCGTAAACGACGTCCACCGCCCTGAGCGCGTTGACCACTCGCAGCGTTATGTCGTCCAAATTGCCTATGGGCGTGGCGCACAGGTAGAGCGCCGGCGTCACGGCGTTTTTGCCGGTTCTGCCTTCCATACCTCGCGTATTCCTCCGGCTAAATCTTCTTTTCGTAGTTGACCTTGCGCTTGAGCAGCATGCCAACTACCATTATCAACAGGTTGCTTATGACCATGGCGTACCACACGCCCGTGCTGCCCAGATCCGTGAACAGCTTAAAGCACAGTATGAGCGGCAGCCGTATCACCCAGAGCCGCACCGTTCCCATTATAAACGACAGCTTGGTGTTGCCCGAGCCGTTGAACAGCCCGATGTAATTCTGGAACATCGCCATGAGCGGCTGCGTTAGCAGCACCCACAGTATGTAGTCCATTGCGGTGACGAGCGTGTCGGCGTCGTTGGTGAGCAACGCGAGTATATTCTCCCGTATGGGGAACAGTATCGCGCAGCCTACTATGGAGACTATCAGGCCGAGATTGCGGCTCGTCTTGTACGCCGCCATTGCGCGCTCCTTGTTCTGCGCGCCTATGTTCTGCCCGACAAATGCCGCCAGCACCGAGCCGAGCGAGAATATGGGCATCAGCAGCAGGTTGGACACCTTATTGCCCAGGCTAAACGCCGCCGCCACCACTTTGCCGTAGTCGAGTATTACCGCCTGGAGAACTAAAAACCCCAGCGAAGTCAGCGCCTGGCTGGAAGCGGAGGGTATTCCTATCTTTACCAGGGACTTGACCTCTTCAAAGTCGATAGTAAAGTGCCGCTTCTCCACCGCTATCTGGTTGCGCTTGGAGAACATCATGTACACGCAGTACGGCACTATGACGGCATTGCCTATCAGCGTGGCGAGCGCCGCACCAAAAACTCCCATGTTCAGCTGCGTCACAAACAGCCACGTCAGCACGACGTTTACCACTATGGAGACCACGGACAGGAGCACCGGCGAAACCGTGTCCCCGCACGCCTGGCGCGTCGTTTGAAATGCCGCGAACACGAACAGGAACACCATCTCGAACGCGCGCACGCGCACATACGTCAGCGCGGCGGCAAACACTTCCAGGTCCGCATCTGCGTTCATGAGCCTGAGCACGAGCGGCGCCGCCAGGTACATTATGAGGTTTATTACCACGCCTATGCAGGCGGAGAACGTCAGCAGCAACGCGCTGTATCGCTTCGCCTTCTCAGTGTCGCCCATGCCAAGGCTGCGGCTGATTATCGCCACGCCCCCCACAGACAGGCCCGCACTGAAGCACAGAAGTATGTTTATGAACGGCCAAGCTATTGATATTCCAGCCTGCGCCGCGGTCGAGTTGACCATTTGGCCAATAAAATGCGTATCTACAAGGTCGTGCAGTGACCTCAATATGTTTGCGAGAAATATTGGCATCGCCATAATGGCGAACGCCTTGTACAGGTTCTTCTCGCGCAGCAACAATTCGGAGCGATCCCTCATGCCGCCTATCGCCTTCATATTCAATTCCTCCACCGCGCCCCGGAAAACAAGGCGCTTCCATTCTCGGTTCATTGTATTCTGCGCTTTTTCTTCTTTTCCTGCACGCGCGGGCGCACACTTTATGTCGCATTGCCGCGAAGGCAGTCGCCCGCGCTTTCCATTCAAACTAAACTGTGCTAAAATGTGTTGGTCGATAATTCCCCGGGAAATTACCCGCAGTTAGGATAAATATGGACTTTTTCGCCGGAAAATATGACGTTATAGTGCTCGGCGCAGGGCACGCGGGCTGCGAAGCGGCGCTCGCCTGCGCGCGCATGGGATTTGATACGCTCTGCCTCACCATGAACCTCGATTCGGTGGCGCTGATGGCGTGCAATCCCTGCATAGGCGGCACTTCCAAGGGGCATTTGGTGCGCGAGATCGACGCGCTGGGCGGCGAAATGGGGCTTGCGGCGGACGACTGCAGGCTGCAGATGCGCATGCTCAACAGGGGAAAGGGCCCGGCGGTGCACTCGCCCCGCGCCCAGGTGGATAAGCGGGCGTACCACGCGCGTATGAAGCGCGCTCTCGAGCGTCAGGAGCGGCTTCGCCTCGCCGAAGGCGAGTGCGTGGAGCTGCTCACGCGCGCGGGCAGAATATGCGGCATAACCTGCGCGGACGGTTCGCGCTTCGAGTGCAGGGCCGTCATCGCCGCGTGCGGGGTATACCTCAAAAGCCGCGTGCTCATAGGCGGCTTCGCGCGTGAAAGCGGCCCCTGCGGGATGCTCGCCGCGAACTCATTCTCGAACTCACTCCGCGAGCTGGGGCTGTCCCTGCGCCGCTTCAAGACGGGAACGCCTCCCCGCATAGACGGCCGCAGCGTGGACTACTCCAAGCTCATACCGCAGTACGGCGACTCGCCGGCGGGCGTGTTCTCATTCCTGCACGCTCCGGCGGATTTCGACCAAACGCCCTGTTATCTGACATACACCAACGCGCGCACGCATGATATAATCCTTAGCAACATCAATCGTTCGTCAATGTACGGCGGCTTGTCGAGCGCCACCGGGACGCGCTACTGCCCCTCGATAGAGGACAAGCTGGTGCGCTTCGCGGACAAGGACCGCCATCAGCTGTTCATCGAGCCGGAGGGCCTCACTACGGACGAGAAGTACGTCCAGGGCATGAGCACGAGCCTTCCGCCGGACGTGCAGCTCGCCATGCTCCGCTCGATAGAGGGTCTGGAGCGCTGCGAGATAATGCGCTACGGCTACGCAATAGAATACGACTGCATAGACCCCCTCGCCCTGTCGCCGCTGCTCGCAGTCAAGTCGGTGGACGGGCTGTACATGGCGGGTCAGCTCAATGGCACATCGGGCTACGAGGAGGCGGCCGCGCAGGGGCTGTACGCCGCCATAAACTGCTGCCTCGCATTGAGGGGCGAGCCTCCGCTAAAGCTCGAGCGCAGCGATGCGTACATAGGGGTGCTGGCGGACGATCTGTCCACCAAGGGCGCCGACGAGCCATACCGCATGATGACGTCCCGTGCAGAGTACAGGCTGCTGCTGCGCCAGGACAATGCCGATTTGCGCCTCACGGAGCGCGCACTGCGCACGGGGCTCGTCTCCGGCGAGCGCTACGAGCGCCTCATGCGCCGCCGCGAGCGCATAGCCGCGGCAAGGCGCGAATTGGACCGCATTGTCCCGCCGCGGGAGCCTCTCACCGGAATGCTCGCCGCACTTGGCGAGCCCGCGCCGCGGAGCGGCGTGAGCCTGTTGGAGCTGCTAAAGCGGCGCGGAGTCTCATACGCGCACCTGGCGGATACGTTCGACTTCCTCGGCAACTGGGACGAGGATACCGTGTTTGCGGTCGAAACGGACGTGAAGTACGAGGGCTACATAAAGAAGCAAGAGGAGCAAGTGCGGCGCTTTGCACAGCTGGAATCGATGTCGCTGCCGGCGGACGCGGACTACTCCGGCATTGGCGGGCTGCGCCTCGAGGCGCGTCAAAAGCTCAATGCCGTGCGCCCGCAGAACGTGGGTCAAGCGAGCCGCATTTCCGGCGTATCGCCCGCAGACATAGCCGTGCTGCTCGTATACCTGGAAGCACAGAGGAGGCAACATGAACGCTGACACCACGCACATGCTCGACGAGCTGACTTTGCTGCTGCCGGAGCTGTCGCCCGCGCAGAGGGCGCAATTCGCCCGGTACTACGAGCTGCTGACCGAGCACAATGCGCGCGTCAATCTCACTGCGATAGTCGACCCCGTCGAGGTCGCGCGAAAGCACTTCGCCGACAGCGTCGCGCCCGCAGCGCTCATTCCGAGGGGTTCGGCCTGCATAGACGTGGGCACTGGCGCGGGCTTCCCCGGCGTGGCGCTGAAGATAGCGCGCCCGGATATATCGCTGACGCTGCTCGACTCGCTCGCCAAGCGTGTGAGCTTTCTCACGGCGCTGCTCGAGGAGCTGCGCATAGGCGCGAGGTGCATACACGCCCGCGCCGAGGACGCCGGGCGCGACCCTGCACTCCGCGAGCGCTTCGACGCCGTGTTGTCGCGCGCGGTAGCGCCTGCGAATGTGCTTTTAGAGCTCACCATACCGTTCGCGCGCACCCAGGGCTGCTCCATAATGTACAAGGGCGCGCAGGCGCAGGAGGAGCTCGATGCCGCGCAGGGCGCAGCGCAAAAGCTTCACTGCGCACTCACACTTGAGAACTACGCCGCCGCATGGGGGACGCGAAGCTGCATAGTCGCGCGCAAGCTCCGCCCCACGGCTTCCGCCTATCCGCGCAAGCCGGCAGCTATACGCAATAAACCGCTATAAAGCAGGAGGTTGTAATGGCAGTATTTGATTTTATAAAGGCCAAACCTAACGATTCCCGCAAGCTCGAGGAGGTGGCGCTCGACCGTATCGTGCCAAATCCAAACCAGCCGCGCAAGTCCTTTGACGACGAGAGCATAACGGAGTTATCGCAGAGCATAGAGCAAGTGGGCCTCATTCAGCCTCTCATCGTGCGCAAGCTTGCAAGCGGCGCCTATGAGCTCGTCGCGGGCGAGCGCCGGCTGCGCGCCCTCAGGCTGTTGGGCGTAGCAAAGGCGCCCTGCGTCGTGTACGGCAATGTCGAGACCGAGTCCTCCGCCATGATGGCGCTCGTGGAGAACCTTCAGCGGGAGGACCTGCACTTCTTCGAGGAGGCTCAGTGCTACCAGGAGCTGATAGACAACTACGACCTCACGCAGGAGGAGCTGGCGCAGCGCCTGGGCAAGAGCCAGTCCTCGATAGCTAATAAGCTGCGCGTGCTGCGGCTCGCCGCGCCCGTCAAAAAGGCCATCATAGAGGCAGGCGTAACCGAACGCCACGCGCGGGCACTGCTGAAGCTCGAGGACGCCGAGCTTCAACTGAACATGCTCCGCGATATAACCGAAACCGGCCTGAGCGTAAAGGATACCGAGCGCCGCGTGGAAAAGCTGCTGGACGCGCGCTATACGCAGAAAATCCCCGGCGCAAGGCCGAGGCCCGCCATGATGCGCATGGTCAAGGATTATAGGATCTTTACCAACACCATAAACAGCGCCGTTTCTTCCCTGCGCGACGCGGGGCTCACGGTGGACGTGCAGCAGACCGAGCGCGAGGACGGCGTGGATATTTCCATCAGCATTACGCGCCCGTAGGGGGGCGGCATTCCTGTGGGCGGCTTCGCCGCCCGCTTGTTTTTGCGCCCCGCGGGGCGCAAAAAAGGCGCGACCGCGGTCGCGCCGGAATGCCGCCCCCCCGCTCACGCCAAATCGGAATCCCGGAGCCGGAGTACCTTGCGCTTGACCCGCTGCAGAGCGTTATCCACGGTCTTTACGCCCTTGCCGAGCCGCTTGGCTATCTCCTGATAACTGAGCCCCCTTACATACAGCGTCAGCACCTGGAGCTCAAGGCGCGTAAGATTCTGCACAAGTCCCACGTGCAGCCGCTCGAGGCTCTCGTTGGATATGACAATGTCCTCCGGATTGGTGTGCTCACGGAGGGGCATAACGTCTATAAGCGTCCTGTCGGGATCGTCTCCCGCCAACGGTGTGGACAGTGAAACGTATGTGTTAAGCGGCGAGTGCTTTTGCCTGGAGGCGTTCTGTATGGCGGTGAGTATCTGCCGCTGTATGCACAGGTCGGCAAACGTCCGGAAGGCGGCGTGTTTCTCCGGGTTATAATCCCGAATAGCCTTAAAAAGGCCTATCATACCCTCCTGAACTATGTCGTCCCTGTCCGCACCGAGTATGTAGTACGGCCTCGCCTTTATTCTGACGAGGGACTTGTAGCGCTCGTACAGCAGCTCCAGCGCCTGAGAATCATCCCCGCGCGCCAGCCTGACGAGTTCCGCGTCGCTGGCGTCCAAATACTGGTTGTGCGTCATTTAGCGTTTGTTTCCTGCCTTTGCTTTTCAAACATAAGTATTGCCGCGGCCACAGCGGCGTTAAGTGATTCTATCGCGCCGCGCATGGGTATGCCCACCAAAAAGTCGCAGCGCTCCTTTACCAGGCGGCTTATGCCCGTCCCCTCGGAGCCAATGACGAGCCCGAGCGGCCCCTTCATATTCAGCTCAAATGCGGGCTTGCCGCTCATATCCGCACCCGCTATCCACAGCCCCGCATCCTTTAGGCGGTCTATGGCGCCGCTGAGGTTGGACACTCGCGCTACGAGCATGTGATCCACGGCGCCCGCGGAAGCCTTTGACGCCGCCGCCGTGAGCGATGCGCTCCTGCGCTTGGTGATTATCACCCCGTGTGCGCCGGCGCATTCCGCGCTGCGTATTATCGACCCCAGGTTGTGCGGGTCCTCTATGCCATCCAACAGGACTACAAAGGGCTTCTCGCCTCTTTCGGCGGCGCGATCCAGTATATCCCTGATGTCGCAGTACTCCGCTCCCGGAATGAACGCCACTATGCCCTGATGGTTGCCCGTCCTCCCGCCGTGCCCGAACGGCATGCAGAGCTCGTCCAGCTTGGAGCGGGGAGTCTCCTTTATTATGAGGTTGGCGTCCCGCGCGAGCGCGATTATCTCCCGCAGCGAACCGTCCTGATCGCTCGAAACGAGCAACTTGTCTATGCTGCGGCCGGAGCGTATCGCCTCCTTGACCGCATTTCTGCCCATCACTATGTTAGGGAGCTCGTCCTCCATGTCGCGCTGCTCCTGCGCCTGCCTCTGCGGCGGCTTGAGCGCGCTCTTACCAGGCCTCGCCTCCAGCTCATGCTCATCGCGCAGTGCGCGCCGCCCGCCGTGGCTCTGCCGTCTGCCGTACTCGCCGTGCTCATACTTCATGGCGGTCATCCCCCTTTGTCCGATTCGCCGACTCCAGTATAATGCGCATGAGGCCCGTCAGCCGCTCATCCTCACCGCTCAGGTACAGGAATCCCAACAGCGCTTCCAGCCCCGTCGCTATCCTGTAATCGCCCACCTCGGCGTTCTTGGGCACGGTCGCGGAATGCGTATTCCTGCCGCGTTTGAACACCGCCAGCTCCTCCTGCGTCAATTCGCCTTCTATCGCGCGGAAAGCCGCCGCCTGCGCTGCGGCGCACACGCTGCGCGACGCGCGAACGTGCATCCCGTGCGCCGTGCAGGAAGTAGTAGCCGCGAGCATAGTGCGCACATACAGGTCGTACACCGTATCGCCCACATACGCCAGCACCAGCGGACTCATCTGCCGCGGACAAATGTCGGCGCCGCCAAATGAGCTCGCTATCGCATCCACCGCGCTCCCGCCAAAAACGTCGTCCTTCATAATACGATTATATTCCACAAAGCGCTCGAGCGCAAGCAGGCGTTCACTCCGCCGACCCGCCGCCCTGCGGGCGCTGCACCGGCTCCATGAGGCGCAGCGCCTTTGCCACGCTCTTGTACAGCACGAATGTAATCAGGGTGTTGATAGCGGCCTTTATGCAGTTAAACGCCGCACTGTACCAAAAGTACCTGTCTATGTACTCCGCCTGCGCCTGCGCATACGGAAGTTCATCCGTCAGAAGGTACAACGGCGAAACCAGTATGTTCATAGGCACCATGGCAATTATCATCGCCACAGAGCCCACCGCCAACGCCCACGCGGCGCCCTTGCGCGTCCTGTTCCTGCGGTAGATGAGTCCCGCCGCGACGACGTACGCCCCGGTCGAGAAAATGTGCATTATCGCGCCCACCCAGCCGCTGTGCGGAGACACGATGAGCCACTGCAGCACGCTCACTATGCACGTTATCGCCAGCCCCCACGCGGGACCGAACATAAACGTGCCTATGAGTATGGGAACGTCCGCCATGTCGTATTCCAAAAAGGGCGCGGCGGGGAATATCGAAAACCGTATCGTGAACATAAGTATCACGCTTAGCGCGCAGAGCAGGCCAAGCTGTACCGTGCGCACTACTTTCTTATTACGCATGCTTCACCTCGTCAAAAAAAACTCCGCAACGGAGTGTACACAAAAGAAAACGTCCAAATGCGCCTCTCTCGTCCGGACTATACCGTCGGCAGCGGATTCCAACCGCATTCGGCTTGCGCTCGCGGGCTCGTCGGCATACGCCGCTTCACCGCCGGTAGGGAATCGCACCCTGCCCCGAAGCAGTACCATTATAACACATCGCGGCGCGATTACAACCCGTATGCCTTATAATCCCTGCCGCAAGGCCGCACTCAATTTGTCGCATGCAAGTTTGACGCACACAATGTGCAATTGACCTTTGCGAACAAATGTTCTATAATCCTCGTATCACTCACAGGAGGGAATTGCATGAGCAACACCGAATTTGACGCGGGACGCGCATCGCCTCATGCTGACGCCAGCAGCCTCAGCAAGCTGGCAAGCGCACTCAGCCGTACGGCGCTCACCCAGGAGGAAGCTGTGCTGCAGACGGAACAGCGGCTGCGGGCTTATCCTATAATCAAAGACAGGCTGCGCGAAAGCCAGGAGGAGTACGATGAGCTCAGCAAGCTGGGCGTAGATGCGCTGAAGCGGCACTCGCTCTCGCTGGTTCGCGCGCTGTCCCCCGGGCTTCGCCTGACGCCAGACGAGATTCACAAGGCGCAGCTTGACGAGCTGCACGCCCGTATTTTCCTCGACTCGCGCGAGGTTCGCAAGATTGAAACCGCGCTGGAACTCATAGCGGAGGACCCGTACGCGAGCGTGATCAAGAGCTACTACTTCCGCGACCTCAAGGAATCCATAATCGCCGAGCGGCTCTGCTGCGACAGGGCGACGGTCAACCGCAACCGCAAGCGCCTGCTCGCCCGCATCGCACTGCGGCTCTACGGCGCGCCCGCTGCACCGCTGCAGACGTGACGCGCGGGGGGCGCGCGGCCTGAACTGCGGAGCAGTTCAGCTTGCGCGAAGCGCAAGCCCGGCGGGCGCATGCGCCCGCCAGGCCGCGCCCCCGCAAAAAAGGACGCCCTTTGCCGTCCTTTTTTGCAATTCCGCGCTTACTTCGCGCTTCTGTCAACGTAGTGGGTGTGGAGGAGCTCATGCGACCTGTGTCCGCACGGCTCGCCCAAATACTCGGCGTACAGCTTCTTGATGGACGGGTTCTGATGGCTCTTGCGGATGACCTTCGACTCGTCCTCGCTGTATGTCGCGGCAGCCCTCGCAGCTCGCGGGTCGACGAAGTAGCGCGTGCGCGCATCGACCTGAGGCTGACCGCCGCCGGTGACGCAGCCGCCGGGGCAGCCCATTACCTCTATAAAGTGGTATGTTTTTTCGCCCCTGCGGATGGCGTCCAGCAGCTTCGCGGCGTTCGCCGTGCCGTGTACTATCGCCACCTTCACGTCCATTCCCGCGACGCTTACCGTCGCCTCCTTTATCCCCTCGAGGCCGCGAACTGCATCGTACTCGACGGCCTGGAGATCCTCGCCCGTCAGTATGTCCGCCACAGTGCGCAGAGCGGCTTCCATGACGCCGCCGGTCACTCCGAATATGACCGCCGCGCCCGTGGATTCGCCGAGCATGTCGTCGAACTCCTCGTCGGGCAGGTTCACATAGTCAAGGCTCGCCTGGCGTATCATGCGCGCCAACTCCCGCGTGGTCAGATTGGCGTCTACGTCGCGATAACCGTCCCGGCCCATCTCCTCGCGCGCGATTTCAAACTTCTTCGCGGTGCAGGGCATTACCGACACCACGAACATGTCGTGCGGGTCGAGGCCGTTCTTCTCGGCGTAATAGGTCTTGGTTATGGCGCCCTGCATCTGGTTCGGGCTCTTGCAGGTGGAGAGGTTGGGTATAAAGTCCGGATAGAAGTGCTCGCAGTACTTTATCCAGCCGGGCGAGCAGGAGGTTATCATGGGGAGCACGCCGCCTTCTTTAATCCTGTGCAGCAGCTCCGTCCCCTCCTCCATTATCGTCAGGTCAGCCGCAAAGTCCACGTCAAACACCTTATCCGCTCCGAGGCGGCGCATCGCTGCGACCATCTTGCCGGTGGAGCGCGTGCCTATGGGCATGCCGAACTCCTCGCCAAGCGCAACGCGAACTGCGGGCGCCGGCTGGAATATAACGTACTTCTTCGGGTCGGCAAGCGCCGCCCATACTGCGGCGGTGGCGTCCTTCTCGGTGAGCGCGCCGGTCGGGCACGCGGCTATGCACTGCCCGCAATTGATGCAGGCGACCTCCGCGAGGCTCTTCTCAAACACGGAGCCCACCTGGGTCTTAAAGCCGCGGTTCTGCATGCCTATGGCAAATACGCCCTGCGTCTTCTCGCACGCGGCTACGCAGCGACGGCACAGAATGCACTTGTTATTGTCGCGGACGACACTGGGTGATACTTCGTCGATCGTCTTTATCAGGCGCTCGCCCGCAAACTCGATATCGGTGATGCCGAGCTCGTCCGCGAGAGTCTGAAGCTCGCACGACTTGTTGCGCTTGCACGTCAGGCAGGAGCGGTCGTGATCCGAGAGTATCAGCTCGAGCACCGCGCGCCGCGCCTGGAGCACCTTGGGCGTGGCCGTAAGCACTTCGAGGCCCTCCGAAACGGGCAGCACGCACGAAGCCTGGAGCTTGCCCGACCTCGCGTCCTCGACGAGGCACATGCGGCACGCGCCGATGTTGTTGATGTCCTTGAGGTTGCACAGCGTGGGGATCTTTATCCCATTCTGCAAACAAGCCTCCAGAACGGTCATGTTTTCCTGTGCCTGTACAGGCTTTCCGTCGATTTTGAGCGTTATCATACTTCAAAATCCTTTCTATGGGTATTTGCGGGCGCGCCGCATATAATCGAAAGATGCGCACGCCTCCACGGCGTTCCGCAATTTCTATGATAACGCAATGCGCGGCACGGCGCAAGCGAAAGCGCACCGGCACGCGAATATATTACACTAATGTATAGCGCGCAAACGCGGCGCTTTTGCACAGAAAAACGCCCCCGCGAGGGGAGCGTTCTGTGTCGCCTAATTCCGCTTAAACCGCCATGCGGGTGTTTGGATTAGTAATTGTTTCTGCGGGACTTGAAGCAAGCCTCACAATATACCGGTCTGTCATCCTTGGGTACGAAGGGTACCGTGGTGGTTGCTCCGCACTGCGCGCATACGGCCTCATACGAGGTCCTCTGCTGCGGTCCGGCCGAGCGCTGAGCCTTCTTCTGGCTCCTGCAGTCCTTGCAGCGCTGGGGCTCATTCTGGAAGCCCTTATCAGCATAGAATTCCTGTTCGCCTGCGGTGAAAACGAATTCTGCGCCACAGTCCTTGCATACGATTGTCTTGTCCTGGAACATTTTCTTCCCCTTAAAAAAATATACTTGGCTATTCTGACAGGCTGACCTGGTCTTTGACCCCACACTCGCCGTCTGGAGGGTTCGCTACTAAGCATTGCGCTCCCCACTACTACCCCTCTCGATTGCTCGGACGGACTTACACCTAAGCCGCACCATGCTCATCGGGCGCTTTGCCCGACTTATGTGGATCGCTTCGCCTGCGACTGGCATCGATTTTCAACCACAGACCCCGCCAAAATTCCAAGGTAAGTATACCCCCTTTGCAGCGGTTTTGCAATAGTCATAATCGGAAAAATACGCAGTGAAATGACTTTTTGCCGCTTTTATTGTAGAATATATTGATAAAACCGCCGGGAGGACTGCATGAAAATCATTTCCTGGAACGTAAATGGCCTGAGGGCTTGCATTCAAAAGGGCTTTGCCGACTTTTTCCGCGAGGCGGATGCGGACGTCTTTGCAGTGCAGGAGACTAAGCTCCAGCCGCATCAGTTCGAGCTCGAGCTGCCCGGGCGCGAGGTATACCTCAACAGCGCGCAGAAGAAGGGCTACTCCGGCACGGCCGTGATAAGCCGAACTGCGCCCCTCAGCGTTTCGCTGGGCATGGGCGTGGAGGAGCACGACCGCGAGGGCCGCATAATCGTCGCCGAGTACGAGGGTTTTCGACTGCTCAATGTCTACGTGCCCAATTCGCAGCGCGAGCTCGCGCGGCTCGAGTACCGGATGCGCTGGGAAGAAGCGTTCCGCGAGTTTTGCAGGCGTCTGGACGCGGACAAGCCGCTCGTAATATGCGGCGATATGAACGTCGCCCATGCGGAGATAGACCTCAAGAACCCCGCCTCCAACCGCCGCAACGCCGGGTTTACCGACGAGGAGCGCGGCTGCATGACGCAGCTGCTCGAGTCAGGCTTTACGGACGTGTTTAGGGCGCTCTACCCCGAGCGGGTGGAGTACACCTGGTGGAGCTACATGAACAACGCCCGCGCCCGCAACATAGGGTGGCGCATAGACTACTTCATAGTGAGCGACAGGTTCATGGCGAACGTGGAGGATTGCGAAATTCTCCCGAACGTATTGGGCAGCGACCACTGCCCGGTCGCGCTTCAGCTGCGCGGCGACGCCCGATAGTCGCGAATATATATCCGGAGCGCGCACAATGCCGGGATAAAATGGTATAATGCTGTCGGCGCAGTTGGGACGGGCTCCCGCGCGCCGCTCAACACCACGAAAGGAAGCTTTTGGTAATGAAGAGGATTCTCTCATGGATAGTACTCGCGGCGCTGCTCGCAGCAGGCGCCGTATCGATCGGCGGATGCGCTTCCGGCGACGTCCGGGAAGTTGAAAGCGGCGACGTCACCGTGCAATCCGACTGGACGCCTATCGCCGCCCTAATGGATGCGTTCCCCGGAATGCCCATACGGACTAATCCGGACAAGACGGAGTGCTCATTTGCGCTGCACGCCTGCGAAGGCAGCTTTGCCGTAGTCACCGACGGCGTTACTGAGTATCACAAGGACATCTCCGTGAAAGGCGGCGAGCTCGTATACTGGTCAAACGCAGTCTCGGACGACCCCGCCCAATCCTGGACGGGCTCGGACACGTTCGTGGAAGTGCGCATAACCGAGGGCGAGCACTACGTGGGCTACGCCGTCATCAGAATAGCGTTGCCGTCAACTCAAAACACTTACATCGGAAAGGTGATCCGCTGCATCGAGTTTCCATCGTGGCTGGGCATCTATCAGGAAATAACGGAGGAATGGCTCGATCAGCGGATCGAGGATGCGAAGGCCAACGCATAGCGCATATGCGTACAAGCGCCCCGAGGGGCGCTTTTTTCGTGACGGGCGGTTGACCGGCGGCGCAAGGCTTGCTACAATATATTGTCGAATTGTCGCTCCAGGCTGAGCTACGGAGGTGCGCTTGAGCATTGTGACCAGGGTCGCGGCGTGCGCGATAGCGCTCATCATGCTTACGGCCTGTTCCTGCACGGAGAGCGGTTCGCTGCAGGCAGGCGCTTCTTCGCCGCGCCTGCTACCGTCCGCACGGACTGCGGAGCCCTATTACAGCGCTCCTACGACGCCGCCCGCGCCCGCGTTGCCCGTATTCGAGGAATCCGAGGCGATGAAGCTGCCCAACGCGAGCGAAAACCTTCAGTACGGACAGCATTTCAACCTCACCGGCACAGTCAGCTCCACTGTGCCGCTCGCGTTTGTGGCGCTCACCATTGTGCATGCGGACGCGCCTTACGCAGTGGAAACTGAGTTCCGCGTGACATTTGACAGCTCTCGCAACGTGCTTGAGTACGCACTTGACGACGCGCAGAGCCCGGATGAGGGGCTCTCCCTGGATAACCTCGCGGCATTCGAGGCGCTCGAGCCCGGCAATTACACATATGAGCTGACCGCGGGCACGCACGCAGGCGCGTCGGTTCGCGTGGCTTCGGGCGCGTTCTGCGTGGAGCGCGGCGAGTGGCTGCAGCTCATATCCAACAATCTGCGCAATACCTACCCGACGGCATTGGCATTCTTCGGGGACGCGGAAAGGTTCATGTTCCGCTACAAGTGGGGCGACGGCAGGCACATAGTCACCGAGCACCGCTGGGTACAGCGCTACATAACGCGCACTCCCGGCGTCGCGGGGCGCGCTTGGCGGGTGCACGCGGACGCGGTAGCCTACTGCGAGCAGGCCATGGACTACCTGCAAAACACATACGTCAGAGTGCGCGGGAACGGCGTGGATTCCGGCATAGTACGCCTGTTTTCACTCGCGGTGACAAACGACGGCTCCTATGTGTCGCGCTTTGTGACGGACAAGACGTATGTCAGCCATCACGCGTTCGGCACCGCGCTCGACATAAACGCATACACGGTGCCCAACACCAACGAGCCCGAGAACAAGCAGATAATCTATGACGAGGTGACAAACTGCCTTCACTACAACGGCATTGTGCGCGAGCGCGGCACGGCGTACTATGACTTCCTCTATACCGGCAGCTGGGACAGCTATCACGTCGGCGTGCCGGATACGCTGCTGAACTACCTGCTCTACGAACTCGCTTTTTACCGCGCGGGCTTCGGCTGGGGCTACTACTACCCACACACCTGCGACGCCATGCACTACACGCTCACCGAGATGGCCGCATCGCTGCACGATGAGCCCGATACCGGGCTGCGCAAGGTGTTTGAGTACGCGGACTGAAGCGCGCGGGGCCGTTTTCGCCGCGACCGATAGGGCGGCCTGTGGGATTTGTCACACGGCGCAGCTGCGCCGTTTTTGCTGCCAATGGCGCATGGCTCCGCCGCTATTCTTCAACCGTGCGTAAAATCCAGTTCATCCAACCCGCTGTTGTCGGTAACCCATGCGCGCCTGCTGCACATTTGCAAAAAGGGCGCGAGCGCATGAATGATTTTTCCGGATTCGCCAAACCCAATAACAGATAGAGATACCTGCCGAAAACGGATTCTCGGCAGGTATCTCTGTTTTTACTCAGCTTGCGCGGCCCGCCCGTTGGGCTCCGCGCCTGTTAACGCGCGAGCGTTACATGTCGCTCAGCTTCTTATAGTACTCTATCTTGTCCATCGCCTCCTGCTCGGAGCGCTCGAACAGCACGTCCGCCACCTCCGGGAACTGGCGCTGGAGCGAGGTGTAGCGCACCTCTCCCATGAGGAACTCGCGGTAGCTGGACTTGGGCGCGGAGCTGTCGAGGGTGAAGGGGTTCTTGCCCGCGTCCGCCAGATCCGGATTGTACCTGTACAGGGGCCAGTAGCCGGATTCGACCGCGCGCTTCGCCTCCTGCTGGGACTTGCCCATGCCCGCGGCGATACCGTGGTTGATGCAGGGCGCGTATGCGATTATGAGCGACGGGCCCTTGTACGCCTCCGCCTCGGTTATCGCCTTTAGCAGCTGCGCGGGGTTGGCGCCCATGGAGACCTTTGCGACGTACACATAGCCGTAGCTCATGGCCATCATGCCCAGGTCCTTCTTCTTGGTGCGCTTGCCGGCGGCGGCGAACTTCGCCACGGAGCCGGTGGGCGTCGCCTTGCTCGACTGGCCGCCAGTATTCGAGTAGACCTCGGTATCCATGACGAGCACGTTTACGTCCTCGTCCATGGCGAGCACATGATCCAATCCGCCGTAGCCTATGTCATACGCCCAACCGTCGCCGCCGAATATCCATATGGACTTCTTGGTCAGCAGGTCGGCGTTCTCTATTACCTCGTACGCGAGCGTGCACGCCTCGCAGGGGCACTTCTTGCCGTTTGCGAGCCACGCGGCTTCCCACTCGGTGCCGGTGGGGTCTATGTCAACGCCATCCCGGCACGCCGCCAAGAGCTTCTGCCCTGCGCGCTTCGAGCCCTCGGCGTCGTCTGCATTGTCCAGCCACTCGCGTCCGGCGGCCTTTATATCGGCGTCGCAGTACTCTACCGCTATGAGCTTTTCAACCGTCTCGATGAGCTTCGCCCTGCGCTGCTTTGTCGCGAGATTCATGCCGTAGCCGAACTCCGCATTGTCCTCAAACAGCGAGTTCGCCCACGCGGGGCCGTGCCCGTCGGCATTCTTCGTGTAGGGACAGGTGGGCGCAGAGCCGCCGTAGATGGAGGAGCAGCCCGTGGCATTCGCCACTATCATCCTGTCGCCGTAGAGCTGGGTTATGAGCTTTACATAGGGCGTTTCGCCGCAACCCGCGCACGCGCCGGAGAACTCGAACAGCGGCTGGAGGAACTGACTTCCCTTCACCGTCGCCCTGTTGAGATTCGTCTCCTTCACCTCGACGCGCTCTGCAGCCGCCCAATTGCCCGCCTCTACTGCCATGAGTTCGCTCGCGGGAACCATGACGAGCGTGTCCGCCTTGGCGTTCATGGGGCAGGTGTTTACGCAGTTGCCGCATCCGGTGCAGTCCAGCGGGCTGAGCTGCATGCGATACTCCAACCCGTCAAGCTGCTTTGCGGGCCGCGTCTCGAACGCATCGGGCATGGCGGCCTTCTCCTGCGCCGTGACCAGTATGGGGCGTATGCAGGCGTGAGGGCATACGAGCGCGCAGTTGTTGCACTGTATGCAGGTGTCGGGATTCCACTTGGGCAGCTCGACAGCTATTCCGCGCTTCTCGTACTTGGTCGTCCCGGTGGGTACAAAGCCGTCCGCGGAGAGCGCGCTCACGGGGAGCGCATCGCCCTTCTGCGCCAGTATGGGCTTTATGAAATCCACGAAGTACGCGTCGTCCGAAACCGCCACAGGCTCCGCGCCGGTGGTGGCGTTTGCCCATTCGGCGGGATACATCACTTCCTCCAGGCCGTCTATGCCGGCGTCTATGGCGGCGTAGTTCTTCTGCACTATGGCGTCGCCCTTCTTGCCGTAGGACTTCTTGGCGGCGCTCTTCATATAACCTATGGCGTCCTCGACGGGTATGACCTCCGCCAGCTTGAAGAACGCGCTCTGCATGATCGTGTTTATGCGGTTGCCCATGCCGACTTCGCGGGCGATCCGTATGGCATCGATATTGTAGAAGCGCAGGCGCTTTGCCGCTATTGTGCGCTTCATCTCGGCGGGCAGCTCGCGCTCCATGTCCTCGAGCGTCCACTCGGAGTTGAGCAGGAATACGCCGCCGTCCTTGATGCCCTCGAGCACGTCGTAGCGCGTCACATACGAGGGGTTGTGGCAGGCGATGAAGTCCGCCTGGTCGATGAGATAGGGCGACTGTATGGGGGTCTTGCCGAAGCGCAGATGCGACACGGTAAAGCCGCCCGACTTCTTGGAGTCGTACGCGAAATAGCCCTGTGCGTACATGTCCGTATGGTCGCCGATTATCTTTATGGAGTTCTTGTTTGCGCCCACGGTTCCGTCGGAGCCCAAGCCGAAGAACTTGCAGCGTATAGTGCCCTCGGGGGCGACGTCTATAACGTCCCTGACGGGGAGCGACGTAAACGTCACGTCGTCCTCTATGCCCACGGTGAAGTGGTTCTTAGGCTCATCGTCCTGGAGATTGTCGTACACGGCCTTTACCATGGAGGGCGTGAACTCCTTGGAGCCCAGCCCGTATCTGCCGCCGACGACTTCGACGTCGCACATGCCCGCCTCGGTAAACGCGGCGACGACGTCGCAGTACAGGGGCTCGCCCAGGCTGCCGGGTTCCTTGGTGCGGTCGAGCACAGCTACGCGCTTTGCAGTGGCGGGCAGCGCATCTATGAGCCTGTCCGCGGCAAACGGCCTGTACAGGCGCACTTTAATGACGCCCACCTTCTCGCCGCGGCCGACGAGGTAGTTCACCGTCTCCTCTACCGCGTCCGCGCCGGAGCCCATCACGATTATCACGCGCTCTGCATCGGGCGCGCCAACGTAGTCAAACAGGTTGTAGTAACGGCCGGTCAGCTCGCCTACCTGCTTCATGTAGCTCTCGACTATCGCCGGAACGGCGTTGTAGACCTTGTTTGCAGCCTCGCGCCCCTGGAAGTAGATGTCGGGGTTCTGCGCGGTGCCCGCCTGATGCGGGTGCTCCGGGTTGAGCGCGCGCGCCCTGAAGCGCTTTACCGCCTCAAAGTCGCACAGCTTCGCCATGTCTTCGTATTCTATCTGCTCTATCTTCTGAACTTCGTGCGAAGTGCGGAAGCCGTCGAAGAAGTGCATAAACGGCACGCTCGCCTTAATAGAGCTCAGGTGCGCCACGAGCGCCAAATCCATTACTTCCTGCACGGAAGCCGACGCCATCATTGCAAAACCCGTCTGGCGCGCGCCCATTACGTCCGCGTGATCGCCGAATATCGAGAGCGAATGCGCCGCCAACGCCCTCGCCGAGATGTGGAACACACAGGGGAGGAGTTCGCCGGCAATCTTGTACATATTGGGTATCATGAGGAGCAAGCCCTGCGACGCGGTAAACGTCGTGGTGAGCGCACCCGCGGCGAGCGAACCGTGCAGCGCGCCCGCGGCGCCGCCTTCGGACTGCATCTCCGCTATTCTGACCTGCTGGCCAAAGAGGTTGAGCCTGCCCGCGGCCGCCCAGTCGTCCGCGACTTCAGCCATGGGGGAAGACGGCGTGATGGGATATATCGCTGCCACGTCCGAAAATGCGTACGCGACGTGCGCCGCAGCGGTATTGCCATCAATAGTGATGGTTTTTGCCATGAATTTATCCTCCGTTCGATATTTGCTAGCTAAATACCGCCAAAAGGCGGAACTATCCAAACGCCATTATATTTGTCAAACTTGCGCGTGTCAAGCGAGCTCGGCCGCGTACGCCGCGTTTTGGGAAATATACTCAACGCCCCGCTAAAAGCGCCTCCGCGCCCTTTTGCAACGCCGATGATTATAAACTCCCCGCAACGTGAGCATACTATGTGCGAAACGCCGATATGTCGGCATAAAACTCAAGGAGGCATTTTCATGAAAAAGCTACTTACAGCAATAGCCTTAACGATTGCCGTGCTCGCCGTCGCCGGCTGCGCGTGCAATCCCGTCCAGGACGCTTCGCCGTCGCCTCAGACGACGTTCTCGCCCACTTCCCAGCCCACCGCGTCGCCCACGCTGACGACCACCGAATCGCCCGCCGACACCACTCCCGACACATCGCCGGAGATGGGGGAAATCGAAGGTTTCCAAGAGGGAAACGAAGTAGATTTCGAGGATAACGCCGAGTTGGCTTCCGCCATAATGGTGCAGTATCCCAACGCCGTTATTAAGAGCGTAACTCATGCCATGCATGAGGGCAGGCAGGCGTACAGGGTCGTGTTTGACAACGGCGATCAGACGGATCAGGTAGTCTATCTCGACTCCAACTACATGGTACTGGAGGCGCAGGAGGGTTCCGACGAAGGGACTGGCGGCGAAAGCACCTCCAATCCTTAACGCAGGCGTTTCAAAGCACCGAAGCCGCCCCGCGGGGCGGCTTCGGTGCGTCCGCATCCGCGCCTGCGCCTCCCGCTTGTGGCGCGCCCATCGTTGCGCTCCGCGCCCCGCCCACCCGCCCTAAAGGTAAGCTTTTCGCCGGGGCGAAAAGCGGCGCGCGAACCTGCCTGACGTTAAAAACGAAACGACGGCCTCACAACAAAGCCGCCGTCATACCCACACGCGCACGACCACTCTCTGCACGCGTTTCGAGGGCGTTATACCGCTGTCGCCGGAAACAGGCGCTTTGGCAGCCGCCGCGGACGATAGCGCACGATTCTCTCAGTATTTCAAGGCGCTTACAGACCTTCCCACAGCCCCGCGTCCATCTCTCTGCGCCTCGCTTCCCGCCGCCACCGCACCAGCCCCGCGAGGAGCGATGCGCAGAGCCCGAGCGAGAGCAATAGCGCGACTATGAGTATCCATTCGAGCGAGCTGAGCTCCCGCACCGTCTCGACCGGCGCCACGAGGTTCGCAGTGGGCGTGGGAGTCGCGGAAGCGCTCGGCGTGGGCGTCTCAGCGGCAGCCGGCTCGTACAGCATGAAAGCGCCGCTCTGCGAATCAAAGCGGAAATAGCCGTATCCGAGCCCCTCGCAATACGCGTACACCACCACTACGCCGTCCTTCACCAACGCCTCCACGGTCGTTCCCAACACGTCCGCCGCGCGCGGCTCAAAGCCCTCAGGCCCGCCTGTGCCGAAACCCGGCGGGAGTATGAGCAGGCGCTGCTGCGAGCGCACGTCTTCAAAGCGCACGAGTCTGCCGGTGGCCTCGTCGAGCAGCATATAGCGCTCCGCCGAAGTCGAGTACACCACCAACAGCCCTTCGCCCGACACGCCGCACTCTATATCCTGTCCCGCGAGCATGCACTCTCCCGGGTGAAAGCCGTCCGGCAGCGGCGGCGTCTGCGGCAGCTCACCGGCGATGAGTATGGTAACTCCGTCCTGCACGACTATTACATCGCCGGAGGGCGCGGCGGATGCGGACGCGCCCGGCGTCGCCGAAGCGCCGGCGGTGGGCTG
>JAUNBH010000014.1:0-9596 GCA_030527165.1 Clostridia bacterium | reverse complement strand
TGATCCAAGATTCGGACGGATCGGGCGTTGGGCTTGGCGTGGGGCTCGGCGTGGCCGCGGGCCGTATCGTCACGGTGGACGATGCGCTCGGCGTACCGAGGTCCTCCAGGGCCGCATTATAGCTCTCAGTGCAGTTTACCGTGAAGCTTCCGCTGCCCTCCGCAAGCGCGAGAAAGCGTATCGTGCAGCTGAGTGACGGCGCCCCGCCCGCCTGCCCGAAGAGCACTATCTTGCCGTCCGAGGTGTTATTCCCACCCAGGTAGCGCATCAGCGCGCCGTCATATGTGAAGTCCGCGGCGACTCCAAACAGATTGGGCGCGGAGAACACCACCGTAATGCTGAATTCCTCACCCACCGCCGCCACAGCCGGGCCGATGCCTATTTCCAGCCCGTCCGCGTGCGTGACCGCACCCGACGCAAGTATGACGACGCACATAAGCGCCGTCGCAACTGCGGTAATCCTTCTCATCAGTGCCTCCGTCCAACTATCCTAAGTCCGCCATGCCGAGCAGGTGCTGCTGCAGCATCAGCAGGTCAATGAGCTCTATCGCGCCCGAGCCGTTAATGTCGGCGGCTATGCGCGTGCACACCGCAAGCTCTCCGCCTATCTCCAACAGCTCGCTCTGTATCATGAGCAAGTCCAGCAGCGAGGCGTTCCCGTCGCCGCTCACATCGGCGCGCACCGCGAGCACCCTCTCGTACTCGCCCTCAGCGCCCGTCAGCAAGAGCCTGTCCCCCGTGGCGACGTACGCGCCGGCAGGCTTCACGCCGTCCGCGCCCACGACGCTCAGCTCCGAAGCGCTCTCAATGCGTGCGAGCAGCTCCGCCACGGTGGTCTGCGCGCTTATGCCCGTCACAAAGCGCTCGTCAACGGTGTATACATCGCTTGTGAGCGCCCCGCCGTCGTAGCGCTGCCACTCGTACGGCTCCTTTGTTGAAAAGTACTCCTCTATGGCGAGCGCTATCGCGGTGGTTATCCGGTTCTGGTAGTACGGGTCCATCAGCTTTGCCCTGTCCTGCGGGTTTGTGTGGTACGCGGTCTCAAGCAGGACGGCGGGCAGGTTGTGCTCGCGCAGCATGAAATAGTCGTTTACTGCCGCTCCCCTGTTGTTGAACTCGCCCGCTTCCGAGACTCTGTCCACCAGCAGCAGCGCGAACTCCTCCGAATAGTCGGCATTGTAGTACTCCGTGTAGTAGTTCTGCGTGCAGTGCCAGTCGTTGTCGAGATAATAGGTGGTGGTGCCGCTCGTCTGCGTGTTGTCGGGGTCGGCGGGCGCGTTGGAGTGTATGGAAACATAGAGCATGTTGTTGCGCACGAGGTCGTGCTCCTCGTACTCAAATATGAGCCTGAGGTCCGGGTGAATGACCGTCTGGTATGTGTAGTCGTACGGGCTGTTGAAATAGACGTCCGCGAGCGATATGTCCTCGAGCACGGAGTTCATCGCGCCCTGCAGGCGCGTCATCTGCGCTATGTCGTACTCGAGCGCCGCGAGCGCCTCCCCCTCCGCCTCCGCGAGCTGCGAAGCGTACTGCTCCTTGAGCAGCCCAAGCGTCATTACATGGAGCTGCGCCATGCGGTGGTAGTTTAGCACATCGCCCTGCTCACTGCGCGTCATCACTACCCGCGCGCCCATCGCCGCGAGCTTTTCCGCCGTCTGCTGTGCGAATATGAGGTTGTAATCCGCCTCGTCATAGTCCGGCGCCGAACCTCCGACGCCCGTGCCGTGGCCAGGGTCGAGTACGACTATGCGGCCTGCCAGCACCTGGGAGGGCGTTATGGGCTCGTCGTAGACGTCGCGGGTCGCGGCGGCGGCAACCGAGACCGCCAACGCGCACGTCAACGCCAAAAGCACAGCAACCGCTCCTTTACACGCCCTCATAAACCGCTCCCCCTGTTTTCCCTGTAAACATGATAACCAATCGCCGCCCGCATGTCAACTTTCGACGTTTGCCGCGCGGAGTGCGGCGCGCACGGCTTCCATGCGCCGCGGGACTGTGATATAATGTATTCATTAAATCTGATTGGAGGTATCCGCATGGAAACCACAAAGAAACTCGGTTTTGGACTCATGAGGCTGCCCGTGTTGGACGGGGACGGCGCGCCCGATATCGCGGTGGTCAGCAAAATGGTCGATCGCTTCATGGCCGGCGGCTTCACCTACTTCGACACGGCGTACGTATACCACTCCGGCATGAGCGAAGTCGCATTCCGCAAGGCGGTAGTAGAGCGCTATCCCAGAGACAGCTTTACAATCGCAGACAAGATGCCCGTATTCCAGGTAAAGGAGACCGCCGACTACGAGCGGATATTCGCGGAGCAGCTTGAGCGCTGCGGCGTGAGCTATTTCGACTTCTACCTGCTGCACGCCCTGGACGCCGAAAAGTACGAGGAGACCTGCAGGTTTGGCGGGTTTGACTTCATGCGGCAGGTCAAGGCGCGGGGCGCGACACGGCGCATAGGCTTCTCTTTCCACGACAGCGCGGACGTTCTCGACAGAATACTGACAGAGCACCCGGAGATGGAGTTCGTGCAGCTCCAGATCAACTATGTGGACTGGGAGAGCGAAAATGTGCAGAGCAGGCGCTGCTACGAGGTGGCTCGCAAGCACGGCAAGCCCATAATCGTCATGGAGCCCGTAAAGGGCGGCTTCCTCGCCAACCTCATGCCCGACGTCGCGGCGCAGCTTGAGGCGCGCGCCCCGGGCGCGAGCGCCGCTTCCTGGGCGGTGCGCTATGCCGCTTCGCTCGAGGGCGTGCTCGTGGTGTTGAGCGGCATGAGCACATATGAGCAGATGGAGGACAATGCCTCCTACATGGAGCGCTTCGTCCCGCTCGACGATGACGAGCGCGCACTGATAGCCCAAGTCGCCGAGCGCATTGCCGCGAGCGCAGTCATACCCTGCACCGCGTGCAAGTACTGCGTCGACGGCTGCCCCATGAAAATAGCCATACCCCGGCTGTTCTCGCTCTACAATCGCAGCAGGCAGTTCGACGTGCCGAAGCGCTTCTCCGCGGAGTTCGCACGCGTAACGCGCGACACCGGCAAGCCCTCCCAATGCGTCGAATGCGGCCAGTGCGAGGACGTATGCCCCCAGCACATAGGCATCATAGAGTGGCTGAAGGAAGTGGCTAACACGTTTGAGCGGCAATAAGCCCGCCGCGCATGACACGAAAACTCCCGCAGCGCGGGGGTTTTTCGCGCTCATAGAGGCGCGCGCTGCTCTGCCGCCCGGCGCGGCCCGCGCGCGTACGCGCGCAGGGCGGCGCACTTTTAGTGCGCCCGCCCGAACGGCGAAGCCGTTCGGGCCGCGCCCCGGCGGCGTGTACCACGAAGCTTATTAGGAATCGTACAAGACGGCGCTAAGCTTCGCGGTGCTTTTCACCGCGGAGCGGGGTCTCCGTGCGGCTACCCGCGGGCGCGCGGTGTTGAGCAACGGTTGCGGGGTGGGGTCGCGTTTAACTCGCTGCCTGCGCGCTACTCTGCCGCCCGGCGCGGCCCGCGCGCGTACGCGCGCAGGGCGGCGCACTTTTAGTGCGCCCGCCCGAACGGCGAAGCCGTTCGGGCCGCGCCCCCCACCTCGGTCAGAGCGAGCGGCTGCGGCCTGTTCAGCGCACTCTCGCGGCGCTCGCGCCCATGCGCCGGCCTACCGAGTCCTTGTACAGCGCGTACAACACCGCCGTCGCGGGGACACCCACCAGCGCTCCCACCACGCCTCCGATGTTGCCGCCCACCAATACGGCGCACAGCACCAGTAGGCCCGGCAGCCCCACCTTGTCGCCCACTACCTTGGGGTATATCAGGCTGCCCTCGACTTGCTGCAATATCAGTATGAATACTAAGAACACGAGCGCGCTTACGGGGCTCTGCGTGAGTATAAGCAGCGCGCCTATCGCTTCGCCGACTATCGCGCCCACTATGGGCACTACCGCCGTCACGCAGACCGTCACGGACACCACCTCCGCAAACGGCAGGCCGAGCGCAAGCATGCCTATGTAACAGAGCGCGCCCAGTATGAGCGCCTCCGCCGCCTGCCCTCCGAGGAAGCGCGCGAAAGTCCTGTACGCGAGGCTCGCCACGCTGAGTATCCTCTCCTGCAGCTTAGGCGGCGCAAAGGCCGTGAGCGCGCGCCGCACCGCGCGCCCTATGCGCTCCTTCTGCACCAGTATGTACAGCGCGATGATAAGGCTGAACGCGAAATCCATAACGCCGCCCACGAGTCCCGTCGTAAAGTGCGCCGCGCCGTCTATGAAGTTCACGGAGCCGTCCTTTAGAAAGGCGACTATCACGCTAAAGGCGCTCGACCAGTCTATCTCGAGGTCGGGCAGCCCCTGCGTGCCGAGGTTAAACTCTGCGAGCTTCGCCTCCAGGAATTCCGCCGCCCTGCCGAGCAGCGGAGGTATGCTCTCCGCCAACACCTCGAACGCCTTCAGCAGCTCCGGCAGCGCGAGGCCTATGAACAGCGCGCACACACCCAGTGCGAGCAACAGCGCTATTGCCAGGCTCGTAAACCGCCTTAGCGCGAACGCGCGCCTGCGCCTGCCGCGCGTCGGTCTGGGGAACAGCTTGGCTTCGATGGCGGACATGGGTACATTCAACACGAACGCCGCGCACAATCCGGTCGTCACGGGCGACACCACCGCAAACGCCGCCCCCGCCGCCTCCCTGAGCGCAGGGAAACCCAGCAGCGCGGCCAACGCCGCCGCCACGGCCAAAATGTACCACAACCGCTTTGCTTTCACGCGCCGCACCCCCTGTTACATATAAGTATTTGCGGCGCCGCGCTTTACTACACGCGCAAGGGCCCCGGGCGCGAAAAAAGACCGCGCGCGCGGTCTTTTATGCCTGCAAAACGGCCGTATGCCTCCAATCAGGCGCGGCTACTCGCCGTAGCCCTGCGGATTGAGGCGCTGCCAATGCCACGAATCGCGGCACATGTCCTCCAGCGTCTTCTCGGCGCGCCAGTGCAGCAGCTTCTCGCTCCTGGACGCGTCTGCGTAACAGGTCGCAACGTCGCCCGGTCGCCTCGGCCCAAATCTAAACGGCACCGCCACCTCGTTGGCGCGCTGGAACGCCTCCACCATCTCGAGCACGCTCACGCCCTTGCCCGTACCCAGGTTAAACGCCGCAGCGCCCCTGTGTTCGAGCAGATAGCCTATCGCCGCCACGTGTCCCTTGGCCAAATCCATGACGTGTATGTAGTCGCGCACGCCCGTGCCGTCCTTCGTGTCGTAGTCGCTGCCATACACCGTGAGCTCATCCCGCCTGCCGACGGCAGTCTGCGAGATGTAGGGCATGAGGTTGTTGGGTATGCCCCTGGGGTCCTCGCCTATCAGCCCGCTTTCGTGCGCGCCTATGGGGTTGAAGTAGCGCAGCAGGGCTATCGACCACTCGCCGTCCGCAGCGGCTATATCCGTCAGCAGGCGCTCGCTTATATACTTCGTCCAGCCGTAGGGGTTGGTGCAGTCGCCCGTGACGGAGTTTTCAGACAGCGGCATGGCGTTCTGCGCGGAGTACACCGTCGCGGACGATGAGAAAACCAATCGCTTCACGCCGCGGCGCGCCATCACCCTGCACAGCGTAAGCGTGGAGTTGATGTTGTTGTCGTAGTACTCCATGGGCTTGCTCACGGATTCCGGCACGCACTTGAGGCCGGCAAAGTGTATCGCGCAATCTATATCGCGCTCGTCAAATACGCGGTCGAGCAACGCCTCGTCGCGCACATCCCCCTCGTAAAACGCGACCTCTTTCCCCGCAATGCGCTCGACGCGCTTCAGCGCCGCGGCGCTGCTGTTTGCCAGATTGTCCACGACGATGGCCGCGTGCCCCGCGTTCAACAATTCCACGCATGTGTGCGAGCCTATATACCCCGCCCCGCCTGTTATAAGTACGTTCACAGCCTGTCCTTTCGGGCGCAACGCCCTTTTTATACGGATTATACCCCCAGACCCGCACCGTGGCAAGCCGGGTGGACGCATTACCGCGCTTCTGCTATAATAAGTGTGTATAGATGCTTGATACAGGCAGGTGAATGCGTATGAAAAGGACTCTGTTGGGTTTTGTCGTACTCGCGATGCTGTTCTCCCTCGCGGGGTGTTCGATGCTGCCGGAGCCGGACTGGCTTGTCGGCCTCCAGGGCGATTCTGACTACTACTATGACGACGCGATAGACGAGCACGGCGCCTACACCACCGTAGACGACGTATCGCTGTACCTGCGCACCTACGGAAAGCTGCCGGAGAACTTCATAACCAAGGACGAGGCGCGCGCCCTCGGCTGGAGCGGCGGTTCGCTGGAACCGTTCGCCCCGGGCAAGTGCATAGGCGGAGATCGCTTCGGCAACTACGAGGGGCTGCTCCCCAAGGCGGAGGGCAGGCTGTACTTTGAATGCGACATAGGCACATTGGGCGCCGACAGCCGCGGTGCAAAGCGCCTCGTGTACTCCAATGACGGCCTTATATACTACACCGAAAATCACTACGAGAGCTTTGTCGCGGTGGAGGAGGCGCGCCCGTGATGAGAACGCTGGTACTCGACTGTCACGAAATGAACACGCGCGAGCACCTGCACGCCTACCTGCGCAAGGTGCTCGGGCTGCCGCCTCACTACGGGGATAATCTGGACGCGCTCTGCGACTGCCTGGGCGAAATAGGGCGGCGCACGGAGTTCGTGCTCGCGCATCCGCAGCAGCTCGACTACCCGTACGGCCGGGCGTTCTTGCACGCCATGCACGACATATGCGACGGCAGCGCCGCGCTCTCGCTGCGCGTCGCAGGCGAGGAGCCGCAATGAGGGCGCACGTCAAACGGCTGCACAGGGGCGACGACATACTCCTGGCGCTCTCGGAGCTCGCGCGGGAGCACGACATACGCGCCGGAGCGGTGGTGTGCGCTGTGGGCTGCGTGTTGCGCGCGCGGATACGCGACGCCAGCGGCGTGACGGTGCACGAGTTGGACGAACACATGGAAATAGTCTCCATGACCGGCACAATCAGCCGGCAGCGGTCGCACGTTCACATCGCGCTGGCCGGGGAGGATATGGCCGTCATTGGCGGGCATATGCTCGAGGGGTGCATCGTAAACACTACCTGCGAGCTCGCCGTGCTTGAGCTCGAGGGCTGGAGTATAGGCGAGGAGTACGACACCGACACCGGGTACGGCGAGGCGCGCTTTACGTTTCAAACCGCCGCTGGCGGAGAAAGGCATTGACGAAATGGATCACAACAACACATTGACGGTGCTCGGCACCGCAAAACTCTCCATCGCTCCGGACGCGACAGCGGTAGCGGCGACGCTAAGCGCGCTCAGCGCCGATTACGACTCCGCGATAGGCGCCGCCGCCAAGCAGAAGCGCGAGCTGGATTGCGCCGCGGAGCGCGCAGGTTTTTCCGCAGCTGCGCTCAAGACCACTCAGTTCAACGTAACGGCGGAGTATGAGAGCCACCGCAGCCAAGGCGCCACCTCCCGCGTGCTCGTGGGATACAGGTGCACCCACTCCTTGCAGATTGAGTTCGCGCTCGACATGGAGCGCCTCCGTGCGCTGATAAACGAGTTCTCGGGCTGCGCCTGCGCGCCGGAGCTGCATATACGCTTTCACGCCTCCGACACGGAGGAGCTGCACAGGGAGCTGCTCAGGCGCGCCATGCTCAACGCGCGCGAGCGCGCGGAAGCGCTTGCGGAGGCCGCCGGCGTGGAGCTCAGCAGCATAGTCAGCATAACCGACGCATCCGTTGCGCCCGCAGGCGTGTCCCCCACCGACTTCAGGCTCAACAGCGCCATTGCGCTCCGCGGCGCGCACGACATAGACTTCACGCCCGATAGCGTGGAGGAGTGCGCCAGCGTCACGGCGGTATGGCGGGTTGACTGACGCGGCTTCGCGCCGCAAATAAATGCTAAAGGAGGAAACGTTTGGCTGTATTCTTATTGGTAACCGCAGTAGTGATAATCGCGTGCGTGCTCCTCAACAAGCTGTCGAGCAAGCTGGGCATACCCATGCTGCTCGCGTTCATAGTGCTCGGCATGGTGTTTGGCGGCGACGGGCTGTTCGGCATAGAATTCGAGGACTACACGTTCGCGGAGCAAATATGTTCCACCGCGCTCATATTCATAATGTTTTACGGCGGCTTTGGCACCAAGTGGAGCGAAGCCAAACCGATAGCCGTCAAGGCGACTCTGCTCTCCACCGTCGGGGTAGTGCTCACAGCGGGCATAACCGGATTGTTCTGTCATTTTGTACTCAACTTTACATTGCTCGAAGGGCTGCTCGTGGGCGCGGTAGTCAGTTCCACGGACGCCGCGTCGGTGTTCTCCATACTGCGCTCCAACAGGCTGAATCTCAAGCACCGCACGGCATCCCTGCTCGAGGTCGAGAGCGGCAGCAACGACCCCTGCGCCTACATGCTGACCGCCATAGTGCTGTCCTTCATAAACGGCACCGCAGACGGCGGGCGCATAGCCTACGAGATATTCGCGCAGATAGTCTACGGCGCGGCGTTTGGTGTGCTCATAGCGTTTCTCGCCGGACTCGTGCTCAAGCGCCACCGCTTCTCCACATCCGGCTTCGACACGGCATTTGTGCTCGCCGTGGCTATACTCGCCTACGCAGCTCCGGCGGCGCTCGGCGGCAACGGCTACCTCAGCGCGTACATCGTGGGCATTTACCTGGGGAATACAGACATAAAGAACAAAAAGGCGCTCGTCAATTTCTTCGACGGGCTCACCGGGCTCATGCAGATGCTGTTGTTCTTCCTGCTCGGGCTCTTGGCTACGCCGTCGCGCATGCCGCCGGTAATACTGCCCGCGCTGCTCCTGTTCCTGTTTATAACGCTCATCGCCCGGCCTGCGGCGGTATTCGCCATACTCGCGCCCTTCAAGTGCAACTGGAGGCAATCCCTGCTCGTGTCCTGGGCGGGGCTTCGCGGCGCAGCGTCGATAGTCTTTGCCGTCATAGCCACCGTAGGGCTCGCGTCGGGCGCGCACGATATATTCCACACGGTATTTCTCATAGTGCTGTTCTCCATACCCGTGCAGGGCTCGCTGATACCGTTTTTCGCCAAGAAGCTCGACATGATAGACGACACGGAGGACGTCATGAAGACATTCTCCGACTACTCGGACGAAGTGCCCATACAGTACATACAGTTCACCATACCAACGGGCCACGCTTGGAACAATATGCGCGTGGGTGAGATACACCTGCCGCCGGACACTATACTGGTCATCGTTAAGCGCAAGGGCAAGAGCCTCATACCGCACGGAAAGACGGTGATACACGAGGGCGACACCATGGTGCTGAGCGCCAAGGCGCCGGGCGAAATAGAGGGCATGCAGCTCTCCGAAAAGTATCTGGCCAAGGGCGACCCGCTCATAGGGCACAAGCTCTCCGAGCTGCCCAAGCGCGAGGGCCGGCTGATAGTGATGATTCAACGCGACTCCAAGATAATAATACCCAAGGGCGACACCGTGCTCAAGGCCGGCGACATGCTGGTGATAAACCGCGTAGATTAGCCAAACGGCGATCGAAAAAATGATAATAGAACGCCAACAACCACAAAGCGCCCGCTATGCGGGCGCTTTGTGGTTGTTGGTATCCGGCGGCT
>JAUNBH010000013.1 GCA_030527165.1 Clostridia bacterium | reverse complement strand
GCTGAAATCAACTTCTACCGTGCATGCGCACCTGAAGGTGCTTCAGCGCCTCGGCTACATAGATATGCCGAGCAACAAGCAGCGCTCCATAACACTGCACATGAGCGACAAGGGCGTAACGCCCGTGGCTCTCGTCGGCACTGTAGCTGCTGGTCAACCGATATATGCCGCTGACAACATACAGGATACGTTTTCTCTGCCGAGCTCGCTTTTAAAGGGCGCAAAGCCGACAGAGGTATTTGCATTGAGCATTGCAGGCGACAGTATGGTTGACGCGGGAATACTCAATGGCGACATGGTGCTGGTTAACAACTCATTGGCTATCGAGAACGGCGACATTGCCGTCGTGCGAGTGGACGGTGACACAGCCACCGTCAAACGCGTGTACATAGAGAGTACCACCGTGCGCCTACAACCCGAGAATGCGGCAATGCAGCCCATAATCGTGGGCAAAGAGCGCGTCGACCTCGTCGGAAAAGTAGTCGGACTCATTCGCCGGTATTAGCGCGCAGTGCGTCGACGGCAGCCATGACAGCAATCCTGCCGTGCCCGTATGTAAGCGCGCCCTGCACGTAAGCCGTATATGGCTCGCGTATTGGTGCGTCAGCGCTCAACTCAATGGACGAGCCCTGCACAAATGCGCCGGCGGCCATGATGACTTGATCCGAATAACCGGGCATGTCCCATGGGTATGGAGTTACATGGCTGTCAACAGGAGAAACCGCCTGTATGCTCCGGCAGAATGCTATGAGCGACGCTGCATCTTTAAATCTTACGGACTGAACAATGTCCGAACGAACTGCGTTTGACGCGGGCAGCGTGTTCATTCCCAACAATTCAAACACTCTGGCAAACAGAGCTGCGCTCTTTAGCGCATTTGCCGTAACGTGCGGCGCTATGAACAACCCCTGGTAGAACGGCTGATAGGACGCCGCGTATGAGCCGACCTCGCGTCCGGTTCCGGGCACCGTCAACCTGTTAGAAATTAGCTCCACAAGTACGTGTTTTCCGCATACATACCCGCCTGTCGGCGCAATGCCGCCGCCGGGATTCTTAATTAGCGACCCAGCCATTATATCAACGCCGTAGTGAGTCGGCTCGTGAAAGTCCGTAAACTCGCCGTAGCAATTGTCGAGCATCACACACACGCCTGGATGACTGTGCACGACAGCGCAAACAGCGGCAATTTGCGAGAGGTCAATCGAGTCGCGCCAATCATACCCGCGCGAACGCTGTATGTAAACCACTTTAATGCTCGTGTCTTGGCATAATGCCATGTCGAGCGCGTTTACATCCATGCAGCTACCGTCGCACAGCTCGTGCTGCTTGTACTTCACTCCCTTGCCGATGAGCGATCCCCGAGCGCCGCCGTCCGACAGACCTATCGCGCTCTCCAGCGTATCATAGGGCTTACCTGTTATAGATAATAGCGTATTACCAGCTTGCAGGAGACCATCGAGCGCCGTGAATATGGCATGCGTGCCAGATACCAACTGCGGGCGCACGAGCGCATCCTCGCACTCAAAAGAGTGGGCAAACACTCTGTCCAGCGCGTCTCGCGCGATGTCATCGTACCCATAGCCGTATGTAGGTGCAAAGTGCCGCGCGCTTATCTCCTCGCAGGAAAACGCGCGCAAAACGCGCTCTTGCACGGCGTATTCCACAGAGTGTATGCGCTCGTATACGACAGTCAAGTCACGCTCCGCCGATTCCACCAAAGCGCGTGCTCTTGAAGACGCTGATGTGAATGCCATTGATTACACCTGCTCTCTCTCACTGAAATCTAGGTTCAAATCTCCGGAAGGTATTATACTTGAAATCGCGTGCTTGTAGATCATCATTTGTCTGTCCGAGTTCTGTACTACAACGACAAAATTGTCAAACGCGCACACTTTAACGTCGTTTAGTTGGAACCCGTTAGTTACTATAATGCTTGCTGACATGGCGCTCTTTCGCAGCGCGTTGAGAACGTAATCCTGCAGGGATTGTTTAGTTTGCTTCATAATCTTGTCTCCTTCAGCGCCGCTAAGCGCTTCTCATAGTACTGGGTAATTTCGCGTGCAACACTCGCCTCTCCCCCGCCTGCATCAAACCATTCGATGCGCGTATCACGCTTAAACCAAGTTATCTGACGCTTCGCGAACCGTCGCGTCTCGCGCTTGATAAGCTCTATGGCGGTAGGCAAGTCATACTCGCCATTTAGATGCGCAATCAACTGCTTATAACCGAGCGCCTGCAATGCGGGCAGTTTAGGAGAGTGCCCGCGTTCCATGATGCCCCTGACTTCGTCCAGCAGACCGCGCTCGAGCATAGTCTCAACGCGTTCATTTATCCTGCTGTACAGCATTTCTCGTGACATTGTCAACCCAGCCATAACTGGCATGCAAGGGCTCTGGTTGCCGCGTTCGTTCCTAAAATCATCGCACTGCTCCGACATAGGCTTGCCGGAAAGTATGCATATCTCAAGTGCGCGGACAATGCGCTTTGTGTCATTGGGATGCAATCGGGCAGCGCTTTTCGGGTCAAGCGCGCGTAATCGCGCATGCAGACTGCCCCGTTGTGCGCCCTCCGATTCAAGCAGCATTGCGCGCAACTCCGGGTCAGGCGTTACTCCGGAAAAGTTCAACGGGTATGTGAGAGAGTTTATATACAGGCCCGTGCCGCCGACGACTAAAGGCAGCTTCTCGCGGCGTTCTATATATGCAATGCATTCTAAGGCGTTGCGGGAGTACTCAGCGACACTGAATGCAGTGTCATCTATGTCGACGCAGTCGAGCATATAGTGAGGAATGCCCGCCATCTCGTCATCAGTGGGCTTTGCGGAGCCTATGTCCATACCTCTGTACACCTGAATCGAATCGGCGGATACGACCTCACAGTTCAGCGATTTCGCGATAGCTATTGAAATCGTAGTTTTGCCGCTTCCGGTGGGCCCAACGAGGAACAATGCGCGCGGTCTCATATCCACTATACAATCCTCTTGAACAGCTTCTCAAAGTCGCGCTTGCTCATTTTAACTATTACCGGTCTGCCGTGTGGGCAGGTCAATGGTACTCCGCGCACGGCATAATGCTCAAGTAGGCGCTTAGTCTGAACATCGTCGATATACTGACCGCCCTTGACAGCATGCTTGCACGCGGCTTGAATCAATGCAGCTCGCCGCAAGTCAGTCGAAGTCGTCATAGTCCTATCCTGTATGAGAGATGCGGCGTCTTTTAGAAACTCCGTACACTTCGCCGAATCTACGGTGCTTGGCAGTGCGCGCACTATCACGGACATTGCGCCGTAATCCTCAAGCTCGCAGCCAAAAGACTCGAACAAGTCCATGTTGCTGATAACAGTGTCGTATTCGAGTGCGTCAAGCTTAACTACCAGCGGAATCATCAACAGCTGTGAAAGTGTCTTTACATCGCGCGAAGCATACTCTTCATAAAGCACGCGTTCATGCGCAGCGTGCTGGTCGATGAAAAATGCGTCTTCGCCTTGCTCTACTACTATGTATGTGCCAAATATCCGGCCTATGAAGTGATAGGCATCGGCGTCAAGTGCAATCTGCCGAGGCGCCTCAACATTGACACGCGCACGAGCGTCATCGGCCGGTGATTCTTCACCATAGGTTGCGGACGGCGATGTGTTTTTGTCGGTCTCTGCGCGCCCGCGTATATCGGCGATATCGCCAACGACAATACGGTCGTCACGCATGTAAGGCGGCGTACTGGATTCCGCGAGGTGTGTAGGTATGGAGGTATATGGCTCAATACGCTGCGGCGGTCGGGCGGTTGTCCTTGCATTTTCGTACGCTTGTACGAAAATCGCGCGGTTCTCGGGAGTAAGCGCGCTGCGCGAAGCGGCGGGCGGCGTTTTGATGAGTTGTCCTTCAGTTTCAACAGCCTCGTTACATGAGATCGCTTCTTGCAGCGATTTCCCGGACAGAGCGTCCATTACGCTCCTGTACAGCGAACCGAATAATCTATCCTCAAACTTAAACCGCACTTCCAGCTTGTTGGGATGAACGTTTACGTCAACCTCAGACGGCGCAATGCGTATATGAGCCACGATAAAAGGGAATCTTCCGCGCAACAACCGCGATTCAAATGCCTGTTGGACGGCAACGGACAGCCGCTGTGATTTGATGTAGCGTCCATTGAGGAAGAATGATTGCCTGTTGCGATTGCTCTGCGCCACTGCCTCCGTTCCTACAAATCCGACTACGCTGACATACCCATTGTCAAACTGAAGGGGTATCAGCTCGGGCAGAATCGCAGCGCCATAGATGGAGTATATCGCGCTGCTCAGCTTGCCATCGCCAGGGCTGCGGTATATTACTTTGTCGTTTGAAACGAGCTTAAAGGCTATGTCTGGTCTGGATAGTATAAGCCGCGCCATGTAATCCGCCAGGAACGCGCTCTCACTGCGATTGGATTTGAGGAACTTTAATCTGGCTGGAATATTATAAAAGAGGTTGCTGACCTCTATGGCCGTACCCACCGGATGCGCACATGGCTGGTACTTGATTTCATGTCCCGCTTCGATCTCGTACAACACGCCATGTTCAACGTCCTCTTGGCTGCTGCGGAGCACGACTTTAGCGACGGAAGCGATTGAAGCCAGCGCTTCGCCTCTAAATCCGAGTGAATCAATGCGGAGCAAGTCGTTGGCCGTCCTGATCTTACTCGTCGCATGCCGCTTAAAAGCAAGTGGCGCATCTTCATACGGTATACCGCTGCCGTTATCGGAAATCCGCATATACTCCGCGGGTGAAGCGCCGATTTCCACTGTGATCTCAGTACTTCCGGCGTCGATGGCGTTCTCGACCAGCTCTTTTACGACTGAAGCCGGACGCTCGATCACCTCACCTGCGGCGATTTGGTTTGATACGGTTTCAGGCAAAACGAGTATTTTCATCCTGGCGTATCCTCCTTGTCTGCAATTTCGCAGAGCTCATTTATTAGTAACAGGGCTTCAATCGGCGTAATAGTCTCCGGTGAAACCTTGCGCAACCGTGAGATGAGCGCTGTGCCAATGTCAGAACCACTCTCGTGCAAACTGCCAGAGTTGACGTCCACGCGCGCCTCCCGGTTTACATCGGCGCTCTCAAGTTGAGCCAATATAGCCCGCGCGCGCTGCAACACTTCGACAGGAAGCCCCGCGAGTTTTGCCACCTGGATTCCAAAGCTCTTATCTGCGCTCCCGCGCGTAATCTTTCGCAGGAATACGACACTGTCACCCATTTCCTTGACGGCAACGCGGAAGTTTACCACACCATCCAAATGACCTTCCAGCTCGGACAGCTCATGATAATGCGTTGCAAACAGCGCCTTGGCGCCGCACAACCGCTTGTCAACGACGAACTCCAACACAGCCCATGCTATGCTAAGTCCATCGTATGTGCTGGTTCCCCTGCCTATCTCGTCAAAAATGAGCAAGCTCTTTTCGGTGGCGTTATTGAGTATATTTGCGACTTCACTCATCTCCACCATGAAAGTGCTTTGTCCCGTGGAAAGGCTGTCAGAAGCGCCTATGCGCGTGAATATTCTATCGACAATGCATATGTCCGCGCTCTTAGCGGGAACAAACGAACCGATGTGCGCCATTAGCGTTATTAGGGCTACCTGGCGCATATATGTGCTCTTCCCCGCCATGTTTGGACCGGTGATTATGAGTACGCGGTTATCGTCGTTGTCCATATGTGCGCTGTTTGCTATAAAGCGTTCGCCGGCAAACGTCTCCACAACCGGGTGCCTGCCGTCAACTATGTCAATGCGCCCTTGATTGTTCAGCGCCGGTTTGCAATAGTGATTCTCAAGCGCGACGCGTGAGAGCGATTGATATGCGTCAATAAGCGCTATAAGCTCCGCGGTGCGTTTGATACGTTCCAGACAGGCGAACAACTGCGCACGGAGTTCCACAAAGCGTTCGTATTCGAGTTCAATACGCTTTACGTCTGCGCCCAGTATGACGTCCTCCATGGATTTGAGCTCCGGCGAGGTGTAACGCTCAGCATTCGATATGGTCTGACGGCGCTCAAAGCGTTCCGGTACCAAGTGTTGGAATGACTTGGAGACCTCAAAGTAATATCCAAAGACTCGATTATACTTGACTTTGAGCGTCTTAATGCCGGTGTTCTCGCGTTCGCGCGCCTCGAGGTTTGCGAGCCATTGCTTACTGTCAGATGAAGCGGCGCGCAGCTTGTCTATCTCAGCGTCAAACCCGTCTCTGAATATGCCTCCGTCCTTTAGAGCGATAGGCGGATCATCACATATGGCAGCGTTTAGCATGCCTTCTATGTCCTCAAGGCAGTCGAACTCGTTCGCTATCGTCTGCATGTGCCGCGACTTGATACCGCGAATCAACGCATGTATCTCCGGCAAAACCTTGAGCGACTGTCCTATCGCCCTACACTCCTTGGGATTTATGGTTCCGTATGCTATCCTGCTGCACAGGCGTTCAATGTCAAACACGCCCGAAAGAGCGCTCGCTATGCCCTCTGCAGTCACGATATCGTCATACAGCGCCTCGACGGTATCCAGCCTTTCGCAAATCGCGCTCATAATGACGAGTGGTTGATCTATCCAGCTTCTCAGCAGCCTCCCTCCCATGGCAGTCTTAGTCTTATCAAGCAGGTAGAGCAGTGTGGCGTTCTTCTTGCCATCAAAGCGCAGCGGGCGCACGAGCTCGAGATTCATTCTGGTAGTTGCGTCAAGCTGCAAATATGAGCGCGTGTTTACGCGCTTAATGGAGCGTATGTGCGAGAGCGAGTTTTTCTGCGTATCGCGCAGATACTTTATGAGCGCTACTGCCGCATTTAAGCCAAAATCTCCCCCCTCGTTGTACCCGAAGCCGTTTAGCGAAACCACTCCGAATTGATCGTGCAACAAACTTATCGCGTTCGATAATGAGAACTGCCTGTCTGGTACGAACTGCACATATGCTGACAGCTTATATGCGTGCATACTCTCCTCGCTGGAGCTATTGGCAATGATTTCGCGCGGATCTATCCTGGCTAGTTCGTTTGCCAATTGTTCAGCGGCATGCGCGCCCAAAAACTCTATTGTGAACAGATCCCCAGTCGAAAGGTCGGCGTACGAAAAACCTATCCCACCGTTCATAAAGCCTATTGCGGCTATGTAACTGTTCTCCTTGCCGGAAAGCATGCTCTCCTCAATGACTGTACCTGGAGAGATTATGCGCACTACATCGCGATCCACGAGGCCCCGGGATGCCTTTGGGTCAGACAGCTGCTCGCAGATGGCAACTTTGTGACCGGAGTTTACGAGTTTGCCGATATAACTATCCACAGAATGATGCGGAACACCGCACATTGGCGCGCGTTCCTCCAAACCGCAGTCCCTTCCTGCGAGCACGAGTCCGAGGATGGAAGACGCCAGTTTCGCGTCGTCAAAGAACATCTCATAAAAATCGCCTAACCTGAACATAAGTATACAGTCGCGGTGTTCTTCTTTAACTTGCAGGTATTGCTGCATTAGGGGCGAAAGCTTTGACATACCACCATTCCTATTCTACGCGTCTGCCCAGCAGCGAGTTACTCGTGACGCCTTCTATGAGCACATCGACATACTTGCCTATGAGGTCGCGGTCGCCTGGGAATAAGACGGTTTTATATGCAAAGTGTTTTCCATATGCAACTGTGTTGCCTCTTGCGGCGTTGCAGCCCTCTACCAGCACATTTAGCGTCGTGCCGATATACTTCTCGTTCGCACCCTCGAGCGTTTCGGCTACACAGGCATTAAGCGCGTACAGGCGCCGCTTCTTCTCATCGTCGGGTATCTGATTCGGCATTTGCGCCGCTGTCGTACCGCTTCGCTTAGAGTACATGAAAGTGTATGCGGACGCGTAGCAAACCTCGCGAACCAGGCTGAGCGTTGCTTCAAAATCGCGCTCGCTCTCACCGGGGAAGCCTACAATAATGTCCGTTGTGATCTCGATGTCCGGCATTGCCGCCCTGAGCTTATGTACTAACTCGAGGTAATCCTCGCGCGAATACCTGCGGTTCATAGCGGCGAGTATTTCAGTGCTGCCGGACTGCACCGGGAGATGTATGTGCCTGCAAACCTTACTCAGCTGTGCCATGGACGCGATCAACTCGTCGGATAAATCCTTGGGATGCGAAGTCATGAAGCGTATTCGCTGAAGTCCGTCGATGTCATTGACCATGGACAGCAGTTCAGGGAAGTTCACTGCACCGTCCGGAGAACGATAGGAGTTTACGTTCTGCCCCAACAGAGTGACCTCCGTGTAGCCTGACTTGACGAGATGCTTAATCTCCGCCAAGATGCGTTCGTGACTTCTCGACCGCTCTCTGCCTCGGACATACGGCACTATGCAGTATGAGCAGAAATTATCGCAGCCGTACATTATGTTAACATTCGTAGAAGCGCTGCCTAAGCGATGTATGGGCAGCCCCTCAGCGATATCAGCGTCATCACCAGAGACAGCGAACACTCTCTTTCCCTGCAAAACCTCCTCCAGAATGAGAGGAAGCCGGTGCATATCGTGCGTACCGAATATAAAATCGACAAATGGATACTTGCGATACAGCTGCTTTGCAACGGCTTCTTGTTGCATCATACAGCCGCAAATCCCGATTATTAACTTTGGATGCTCCTCTTTTCTGGCGCGAAGAGCTCCTACATTGCCGAATACCTTGAGTTCGGCGTGCTCGCGCACACAGCAGGTGTTAAAGAGTATCACAGATGCGCTGTTCTTGTCAGCAGTCATTACGAGACCGCATGACTCCAGTATGCCCGCAATGCGTTCGGAGTCATGGTTGTTCATTTGACATCCATACGTCTCAATATAAAACGACTTCGCCGCGCCCGACATGTCCGCAATGCGCGCGGCAGTGGCAAGCAGCGTTATTCGTTCTGTCTCTGAAATCATATGCTTATTCGCCATATTTACCTCATTTCCTCAGACATTATACTTTAATCTGCCTTGTATATCAATATTTCACGTTTCATCGGCTGAAAAAACACCCCCACTTGGGCAATATGAGGGCGTATGCTCAGTGTGTACGGCAAGTCAACAAGTCAAATGCGAGCCATACTATTTCAGCTCAGTCTAAGTGGATTTCCTTTGAGCGGGTCATGAACACGTTCATAACTACTGCAGCGTGTCAACCATTCGGAAATGACACGGTCATACACGCGGCAACGTTTCTTGGCACCATGAGAACAACAGCTCAAAACTTTCGTCAAAATTGAACTCAGCGTTGCTGTCAAAGGCAATAGCACGCTCCAACACCAACTTATCCTTACCTGAAAGCAATGTCAGCAGCTGCGCCTTTGTCTGAGCAAACTCGCCGCGCTCGACGTAACACAGATTCTGAAGTATGAAGAACACTTCTTTATACGCAGTCGGCAGCCTCTCGGCGCTTTTGTCACGCCCTGCATGAATATAGCGGTGACATATGGCGTGGTATAGATTGTTTACGCTCATTCTAATGAAGTTACGCACATCGTTCTCAGTGTACGACGGAACAAATTGCCGCAAAGTGCCGTAATAATCCCGCGTGCTGTGGAGCAGGTGACACATTTCAAGCGAATTCCAATTTGCCAAGTCGGTCTTGCTGCATATAAACCCACACGATTGGTCCGGTCGTTCAAATGCCAGAATCACATCACGGTAAATACCCAAGTCGCGCACTCCAAGTCCCTCGATAACGACCATAACATCAATGTCACTTCGATCATTCGCCTCCCCGCGAAGATAACTGCCCTGCAGGCCGACATACATTAGCCGGACGCCAAACTGTTCGTGCAGCGCAACAATCAGTCGTGTCATGTAGCTTTCCACGTCAAACACTTTCATCACCTTGCCATACATTACTCAGAGTCCATGCACGCCTCAGCCATTTGCCGCAGACCGGAATACATTGTGCCGGCGCAAGACCAGGCACAGCTTAAGCGTGATAGTGAGTTAGAGAGTAAACATATCACATCGTCTCGCATTGCACAATCAGCTAAGGAAGCATCTGCCCTATCTTAATCAGGATGCATCCGCAAATCGGCATTCCCGGAAACAAACTGCGTCAAAAAGCCGCCGCAAGCAATATGTAGCTTGCGGCGACGTGGTGCCGAAGGTGGGACTCGAACCCACACGGTATCGCTACCAACGGATTTTGAGTCCGTCACGTCTGCCAATTCCATCACTTCGGCTAACACGGGTTATATTAGCATACAAAGCATGGAAATGCAAACTGTTTTTAACGAATGATCTTCACGCAACTCAACCATAATACCTAATACCAAAACGACGGAGGCACTAATATGAACCATTTACCTGACAATAAGCGAAGGCCAAAGCTCGACGCCAATGAGCTGGCTTACTACGATATAAACAGTACGGCCTCACTCTGCGATTGCACAGGGCTCATTCCCACGCCGATTCACACTGAAGCTGAGGCTGACGCCTATCAGGAGCTCTATCCCATCCCCGCGCCCGTTGTAAAGAAAAGGGATATCACGGATTGACGGTAACAGCGTTGACTCGAAAGCAAATGCGCCCATTCGACATAGTGAAAGACGGGCGCATTTGCGAGTTCTACGACATCGCGCCGGGCAGAGTCGGAAGGCTCTCACCTGCCTCGTTACGTCTCGGCGGCAATGCAGTGCGTAACAGCTTTTTAAGCGAGCATCACCGCTATTGCCCAATAAAACCCCCCACATAAAAATTTGCGTTTCCAAGAGGTCGCGCGGTCAGTTGGAATATGACACAGCCGTCAGGACACACAACGGTCTTGCTGTACATGCCGCTGCCGCCAATATTCATCAAGTCTCCCCCGCTTCTGACCGCCTCCATGATGGGAAACAATACCATCATCACTTTTGAACAGATTCCCTGACCTTCGCCGTTTACCGGGCAACCATATGTGCAAGCATACACATCCCCCGGCTCCTCGCCATTGCGGCAGTAACCTTCGGTCGTGTCGCTGTTGAGAAATCCCTTGACCTCTATTACAAACTCATACTCTTCTGCGTACCACTTTCTCATAATAGCCTCCAAAGATACAATCAGTTCATCACCACCCTACTATAAGCGTGAAGATAAAGCAAGTTACAAGATACGATGTCTATTCTGTGCGACAAATAAGTACCAATCGAATAAGCATTATGGGAATGCGTCTGGCAGTATAATCCCATATCGCTTCTGCGTTCTCATCGGCCTTGAATGCGCAAACCGATACGTCGGGTATGGTGTCGGAAAGATACTGTGTTATGCGAAGTCACCATGAAGCTCTGAGCACGCGAAAAGTTTCTGCAGATGCGTCGCAAGAAACAGGAAGACCCTGGAATCTGGATTTTAAACTGGATTACGTTGATAAAAGCGATACGGGTGTTTCTGCCATAAAGATATCGTAACTCGCAAAGGTGAGTTGCGATATCGGGTGCAGCATCACGCTGTTGGCATGTCGTCGGTTTAGGTATTCCAGCCCGCAGGTGAAGCCACAGAAAATTGGTAACACAGCGGGAAGGTTATGCCCGCGCTCATAAGGGCATAGGTGCAGCAAGTGTGACTTTTTGCGAGAAGGAGCCACAGCGAAGTGGTGCATAGGGCTTTTTACTGCAGAGAATAGAAAAGCCGCCGCAAGCGATATCTAGCTTGCGACGACGTGGTCGAGGCGACAAGATTTGAACTTGCGACCTCTTGGTCCCGAACCAAGCGCGCTACCAAACTGCGCTACGCCTCGTAAAAATGGAGCCAATGTGGGGACTCGAACCCCAGACCTGCTCATTACGAGTGAGCTGCTCTACCAACTGAGCTACATTGGCGCTGACGAATTGGATTATAGCACGCTTTTTCTACGATGTCACTACTTTTTTCTCTTCAGAATCATATACAATGAGAACAAAAACTCATTTCATATTCCATGTTATTGTGTTATCATAAGGTCGTTGTTGCGGTTTTAAGCTGCATTGCATATATGTGATATATGAGTTTACTCATAATCTTATAAGAGGTTTTGCTTATGATTTACTTGGACAACAGCGCGACGACGCCCGTATTTGACGGAGTGGGAGAAGTCGCACGTTACTATATGACAGAACAGTATTTCAACCCGTCGGGCGCATACGCTCCCGCCGCGGAGGTTGAGAAGGCTGTGAACCGTGCGCGTAAGCGCGTATTGGATGCGCTGGGTTTGCACGGGACGCAAAACGGCTCCATCGTATTTACATCCGGCGCTACCGAGAGCAACAATGCTGCGTTCTCAGGCGCTCTGGCCGCCATGCGCGGCACGGGTCGCATAATAGTCGGCGCCGCAGAGCATCCGTCCGTTTATGACACGGCAGCAAAGTATTCTGCGCTTGGTTACGATATAAAAACCGCACCGGTCACGCCAACGGGCTGCATTGACATCGAAGCTTTTGGCGAGCTGCTATCCCCGGACTTGCAATTGGTCAGTATAATGCTGGTGAATAACGAAATAGGCGCTATCAATGACATAGAAAAGCTTTACACGCTTACAAAACGCGCTGTACCTAACGCTGTATTTCACGTTGACGGCGTACAGGGCTTTTTGAAGGTTCCATTCAACGCCAGGTACTGTGATATGTTCTCTATAAGCGGACATAAATTCCATGCTCCAAAGGGCATAGGCGCTCTATATGTGGCAAAGAACGTGCGGTTTTTGGGCGGCCAAACCGGCGGCGGTCAGGAAAACGGGCTTAGAAGCGGTACGCTCAATACTCCCGGCATCATGGCAATGGAGAAAGCGATTGAAATCAACGCAGCAAATGAGAGTTCCTCTGTTGACACGATGCGCGCATGCAAGCTCAGACTTGCGGAGCATCTGCTACGCATTGATGATGTGCTTGTCAATGGGCCGGCACCGGTCGCGGGCGCACCACACATACTCAATGTATCTTTTTTGGGTGTGCGTGGTGAAGTTATGCTGCACGCGCTCGAAGAAAAGGGTATAATCGTGTCGACAGGTTCCGCCTGTTCAGCTCACAAGAGCGGGCCAAACCGAGTTTTGTCCGCCATGGGGCTCAACTCCAAGCGACAAGACAGCGCAGTAAGATTCAGCTTCTCACCTCTAAACAGGCCCGAGGAGATGGATGAGGTTGCAAGCGCCGTCCGCAATATTGTGACTATATTGAGGAGATACAAACGAAGGTAAAATGGAAAACGTACTGTTGATCAGATATGGCGAGATACACCTCAAGGGCTTAAACAGGCCTTACTTTGAGCGCGCCCTGCTCCAACGCATCAAGCAGGTTACCGACTCACTTGGCGCTAACGTCACCCGAGAGCAAGGGCGCATATTCGTATTCGGCATTGACGATGAACACTTGCCCGGCGTCTTAGACTCGCTCACACGCGTGTTTGGCATACATTCCATCAGTCCGGCAGTCGCCGTAAACAAAGATTACGCGACAATAGCCGACACCGCGCTGAACCTCATAAGAACACGGGTAGCGTCAACCGGCGATAGCACCTTCAAAGTATTTGCCAAGCGCTCAGACAAGTCCTTCCACATGGACTCGATGACGCTCTGCAGAGAGCTTGGTGCATATATACTTCACAATTATGACGGCGTGAGCGTAAACGTAAAGCGGCCGCAAATAGAACTGACCGTTGAGATACGCGATTTCGCGTACATATACACGGATGTAATCCCCGCTGCAGGCGGTATGCCAACCGGCACCGCAGGACGTTGTGCGCTGCTGCTTTCCGGCGGCATAGACAGTCCGGTCGCGGGTTACATGGTTGCGCGAAGGGGCGTTGAATTGTCAGCGGTGCATTTCTTCAGCTACCCCTACACCAGCGTGCGCGCGCGCGACAAAGTCGTCGATCTCGCTCGTCTGCTGGCGCGCTATACAGGCGAGGTCAAGCTGCATCTCGTACCTTTTACCGAGATCCAGCTCGCCATATACGACAGTTGTCCCTCAAAAGAGACTACCGTGCTTATGCGACGCCTGATGATGCGTATTGCCGAGAGAATTGCGGCGTCAGACGGAGCGCGCGCGCTCGTGACGGGCGAAGCGATAGCGCAGGTCGCAAGCCAGACTTTAGACAGCCTGTGTGTAACCGACGACGCAGTCTCAATGCCCGTGTTTAGGCCGCTGATTGGCTTCGATAAAGATGATATCGTGCGCATAGCAAAGCGGATTGACACGTTTGAAACCTCAATTCTGCCGTATGAGGATTGCTGCACCGTATTCGTGCCCCAGCATCCGGTTACACATCCCAAGCTCGATACACTGCGCAAGAGCGAACTGCTCTTGAGCGATTGTATGGACGATATGATCGACAGGGCGATTGCGGAGACGGAGTGTATTTGTGTACGTTATGAGGACTAATCCAACGGGTCCGTAGGTATAAGGTTCGTCATGTCCTCCTCTGGTACGTTGGTATAAACCTCCGGTACATCGCCTACTATGACGCTCTCGGCTATTGCCGCACTCGCGGATACGTCGAGAGTTTTGATTTGCGTCGGCATTATAAGGCTCACAGTAGCAGCAAGCTTCAAATTGACTTTGTATAGCGTCTGATTGATTCCTGCCGAAGTCAACTCCGATGTAAAGTCGCTCTCCACACTACCGACAGGTGCAAACTTAAAACTCACCTGTGGCCCGACACCCGCTAAAAAGGGTATGTTTGTCATAGTCCCGAGCGGCACCGATACTCCCTGTTCCGCAAATGCGGCTATTGCGTCTTGCGCAAACTCTATGCAGTGCGCTGCAACCGTATTCATCGCCACGGTATTCGCCACAATCAAATATACGCCATCTTCGGTTCTGCTTATATCCAACAGCTCGATTCCGGCTGCATATTGCTCCACAGTATCGATTATGGCGTCGTTGAGCGCCTCGGTCACCATTGCCTTCGTTCGCGCCTCCGCGAGAGTGACCGCCGCCGGATTCATATTAGACGTAATAGAGATATAGCAATACAGCAACAGCAGCGTCACAATGATCACAGCCATCATCGCGCCTATCCGATTATGCCTCTGTGCCGCACCCGACCTACGCCTTCTAACGTCATCCATGTTATATTGTATGCCAAAGCGCACAAAAATGTTAAGGGACGTCGCAAGGTGCCACGCGTTAGCGTGGCTGCAATCCCGTTAGTTTAGTTCAACAACCCGCTGCGCTCAAGCGCTTCTAACGTAGGTGCGCAAGGCATTGGGCGAGTAACTGCTGTGAGAGCGTTCTTTACATCCTTGAGCCCGCTGCCTGTGCTCAGTATCGTGACACTATCGTTGTGCGATATTATGCCGCGCTCTACCGCTGCGGCAACACCGGCAGTTGCAGCAGCAGCGGCCGGTTCGCTGAATACGCCTTCGCAGTTGCCAACGACCTTCATCGCCGCAAGTATTTCATCATCGCCGACTGAAATCCACTCACCATGCGAGGCCTCCACAGCCCGCTGAGCCTTCTTCGGGTTGCGAGGCACTCCGACAGCTATGGAATCTGCGATTGTGTTTTCGAGCGCGGGCTTGAGCTCACTCTTTGCAAAATGGGCGTCAACAAACGGGCAGCAGCCGAATGATTGAACTCCCAGAATGCGCGGGATGCGCTCTATAAATCCAATTTGGTATAAGTCGTAGAATCCCTGATACACGCCGCCAATCGTGCAGCCATCGCCGACTGATACCGCCACCCAGTCCGTAGGCAACCAGTGCAGCTGCTCCGCCACTTCCATGGCAACGGTTTTCTTGCCCTCAACCATTACTGGATTGATGCCCGCATTGCGGTTATACCAACCGTACTTGTCTATCGTCGCCTTGGAAAGCTCAAATGTCATCCTGTAATCACCGGCTACGGACACCACTTTCGCTCCATACATGAGCAACTGAGCGAGCTTGCCTTCCGGGGCGCGCTCCGGCACGAAAATGACGGTGCTTAACCCCATTCGCGCGGCATTGCCCGCACAGGACGAAGCGGCGTTGCCCGTCGAACTGCAGGCTATTACGGCATACCCAAGCTCTATTGCATGCGCTACAGCGACAACGGACGCCCTATCCTTAAGCGAGCCCGTGGGATTATGACCATCGTCTTTGACGTATGCAGCACTCACGCCAAGCACATTATGCAAGCTGCGTGTTCTGTACAGCGGCGTGCAGCCGACCCGCAAAAAGGGCGAGAAATCCGTTGTGTTCAGTGGTAAAAGCGGTGCAAAGCGAAATAAACTCAGCTCGCCGCATGTTTCGAGTGATGCCCTGCTGAAATCTCGCCTAATCGCATCGTAGTCATACAGTATGTCCAGTATGCCCTTCTCGCCGCAATGCGGGCAGGTGAGCATGCGCCCGTCGTAGCGATACTCCTTGCCGCACAGCGTACACCTATATGATGTGCAATACATACCCGCATCCCTACCTAAAGCGTCTGACAATCTCGAGCAGAACGTCGCATACCTTCTCCATGGACTGCACGGGTATGCACTCATAACGCCCGTGGTAGTTCATTCCACCGGTGCATATATTGGGACACGGCAGTCCCATAAAAGACAGCCTGGCGCCATCTGTGCCGCCTCTCACCGGCGTTGTGATGGGAGTTATGCCCAAGTCGCGCATTATATCCTGTACGGACGTAATCAGTCCCATGTGCGGCTCAATCATCTCGCGCATGTTGAAATATGAATCAGTTATCGCAAGCTGCAGCACTTCGCCATAGCGCAGATTGATGATTTCAGCGGCTTTTTCCATCAGCGCTTTCTTGGCGCGGAACTTATCCATGTCGTGGTCGCGTATTATGTAGGACATTGAAGTACTCTCTATATCGCCTTCGATAGAGGTCAGGTGAATGAAGCCCTCGTAGCCCTCGGTGTATTCCGGCCTCTGCGCTGCCGGCAGCATTGCATCGAACTCCTTGGCCACGTGAATCGAGTTTATCAGGTGGTTTTTCGCGCCGCCCGGATGTATGCCCAGTCCGCGGACTCTCACTTTTGCTGTGGCGGCATTGAAGTTCTCGTACTCAATCGTGCCCAACTCGCCGCCGTCTACGGTGTATGCGAATTGCGCGCCGAAGCCCTCCACATCAAACTTGTCGGTTCCCCTGCCCACTTCCTCATCGGGTGTAAACGCGATACAAATCTCGCCGTGCTCTATCGTCGGATCGACAGCAAGTATGGCGGCGAGCGTCATTATCTCGGCGATTCCCGCCTTGTCGTCGGCCCCTAAAAGCGTAGTGCCGTCTGTAACTATCATGTCCGTTCCGGCGTACTTGGCGAGTCTCGGATAATCGCGAGACGATAGTACGGTACTTCCATTGAGCTGTATGTCACCGCCATCGTAGTTCGCAACTATGCGCGGTACAATATTCGCTCCGGGCGCGTCGGGGGAAGTGTCCATGTGAGCAATAAATCCCAAAGACGGTACGCCGTCAACATTCGCAGGTATGCTTGCGTATACGTACCCGTATTCGTCCATTCTGGCGTTCTTCACGCCCATATCGAGCAGTTCCTTGACGAGTTGACGTGCAAGCGCCTTCTGTTTGTCAGTGCTGGGCGTCGTCTCGGACTCGTGATCCGATTGCGTATCAAACGAAACATATCGCAAGAATCTATCTATTACAGTTTCCATAGTCCCTCCCGGCTTTTTGAGGATTATATCACACCGGACGCAACCTCTCAATCGTATAGCTTAAATCCCATTGGCAATAATCAGTCAGAGGTGTTGTAATGAGAGCCGAAGTACTCGAGTACTACAAGAAATCGTTATATCGCGGCCGCAGCAAGATAGGCAGAGCGATAGATTTCATGTTCATGCGCTTGCTGTTGTTCTGTGCGCTGTACTTGTTCTTTCTATCATCCGTTCGCGACTCCGCCGCCATAGTGCTCGCGCTCGCAGGCCTCGCGCTCCTGTCGGCGCTGATTGAAGCCATTAAGCGCCGCGTCCTCGCCAGGCACATATCACATCAGCGTGCTAAGCTGAGACGCGAGTACCAGCAGATAGATATGCTCACTTCCAGCTCGGATGCGCTGTTGGAATGCTGTAAGCGCGCCTTACCTAACACCGATTGGCACCTGTATGTGCATCAATCCCTGCGGGAAGTAAACGAAGACTGTCTGCTTTCGGCCTATAGAGCTGCAAAAGACGCCGGAAAGTCCAAGATAGCGGTGTTCACTGTGGCAGCACTTACTAAGGAAGCCGTTGCTATCGAGCGCGCGCTTGGCGAATGCACATTTCGTTTCTATCTCTCGGAAGAATTCATAGCGCTCGCGTTAGATTGCGGATTAGTCACTCAAATCGACGATGCTGAGGTAGACGCACGCTTGCTCGCTTCGCTCGCAAAAGATAAGAAGGGCACACGATTCACTCGAATCAAGCCCTTCTTAAGGAGTCGCGCTATGGGGTATGTCGTGCTCGCGGGCGTGTTATTCTTGTTGTCGTTTATAATGCGCTATGCGCTGTACTATCGAATGATGGCGCTGCTGTGCATGAGTTTTGCAGCCATATCCACAATAGTCAACAGACTGCCGGCAACCGATACATAGTGTCAGGTCAGATAATGTACTTTGATAAGTCAGCCGCCTGGTCGGTCATGGCTAAGCGTTCCTTGACATAGTTTGCATCTATCACGACATCAATGAGCGGATGGTCACCGCCGGCGTTGAACGAGATATCCTCCAGCAGCTGCTCTACAATCGTGTGCAAGCGCCTGGCGCCGATATTTTCCGTCGTCTCATTTGTGTCGTATGCATGCTGAGCGATGCACATTAGCGCATCCTCAGTAAACGTAAGCTTGATACTGTCTGCGAGCAGCAGCGCCGCATATTGCATCGTGACCGAGTTTTCGGGCTGCGTGAGTATGCGCGCATAGTCGTCGACCGACAACGAAGACAGTTCGACCTTAATCGGGAAACGCCCTTGGAGCTCCGGAATCATGTCGGAAGCTTTAGCCACATGGAAAGCGCCGGCAGCTATGAAGAGCATGTGATCCGTCTTAACCGGCCCGTATTTAGTCGACACCGTGCTCCCCTCGACTATCGGCAATATGTCGCGCTGCACGCCCTCCCTGGATACATCGGGACCCGATATGTCATGACTTCCGATTATCTTGTCTATCTCGTCAATGAATACAATGCCGTTTTGCTCTGCGTTCTCAACTGCCTCGCGAATCACCTCATCCATATCGACGAGCTTGTCAGATTCCTCCAATATGAGAATCCTGCGTGCTTCGCTAACCGGCACTTTGCGCAGCTTTGTGCGCTTTGGCAGTATTCCGCCGAGCATGTCGCCCAAATCGACGCCTATGGCAAACATCGCGTCGTTCTGGGGCGGAGTCTGCTCCACCTCAATTTCTACAATATCCTGTTCGTGCATTCCGGCGCGCAACTCGCTAAGGAGCTGTGTGCGCGTGCTCTCTGCTGCCGCTCTCTCGGCATCAGTTACATTAGACTCTTCCGGTTGTTGAGCAGCGCCAGCGCCCAGGAGCTGCATTATTGGCGTCATTGGTTTTGAAGCAGTTTTCTTGCGCGGCGACAGCAAGTCCACAAGCCGCTGCTCCACCGCAGCTTCGGCTACAAACTTGACGAGCTGATACTTGCGGTTCTTAGTCAAGCGTATGGAAGCCTCCATTAGGTCGCGAATTATCGAATCTACGTCGCGGCCGACATAGCCCACTTCCGTAAATTTGGTGGCCTCAACTTTTACAAAGGGCGCATTCACCAGCTTTGCGAGCCGACGCGCAATCTCTGTCTTACCAACGCCCGTCGGACCCATCATGATTATGTTTTTCGGTGTTATTTCCTCGCGCAGTTCATCAGAAAGCTGACTTCTGCGGTAACGGTTGCGCAGTGCGATGGCAACGGCGCGTTTGGCGTCATATTGACCGACTATGTATTTGTCAAGCGCTGCAACTATCTCTTTTGGCGTCTGCATACTCATACCTCACAGCACCTCAATAGTAATGTTGTCATTCGTGTACACGCATATCTCTGCCGCGACCTTCATGGAGTTGTACACGATTTCTTCAGCGCTCATTTCCGTGCATCTGCTCAAAGCCCTCGCCGCGGACATGGCGTACATGCCGCCCGAGCCAATGGCAAGTATGCCGTCGTCAGGGTCTATGACCTCTCCAGTTCCGGATATGAGCAATAGATTGTCGGCATCAGCAGCAATGAGCATTGCCTGAAGTTGCCTCAGCGCCTTGTCAGTGCGCCAATCCTGCGCCAGAGAAACTGCCGCGCGCTTCAGGCTCCCGCTATACTTCTCAAGCTTACCCTCAAATCGTTCGCAAAGCGAGAAGGCGTCTGCAACGGAGCCCGCAAAGCCTACTACAACTTTGCCGTGGTACAGCCGTCTAACCTTCTTTGCACCGTGCTTCATGACAGTGGCATCGCCAAAAGTTACCTGACCGTCTCCCGCAATTGCGCACTTGCCATCCTTGCGAACCGCTAATATGGTAGTACCTTCAAATCCCATCAAAGTCCTCCAGAATACCTTTATTAAGTTATGATAACACATCGCTGAGGTGAAAATGTGAAATCATTATAAACCATTTGCAACTATATCGTCGATTGTTTTGAGCGCGCGTTCAGCAATCGCGCTATAACGTGCCTGTTTGTTACGGATACGAATGTCAGGCGGCGTCATAATGCCGTAGTTTATGTTCATAGGCTGAAAATCGCGGCCTGCGTACCCGGAGATGTAATGCGCGAGAGCGCCTATGGCGGTGCGCTGACCAAAATCAATCTCAGGCGCTCCGCTCAATCTCCTATGCGCTGCCAAAGCTGCGACAAAGCCGCTGGATGCGCTTTCAACATATCCCTCCACACCCGTTATCTGGCCTGCAAAGAACAGCATAGGTATATCTACACACTCGTAGGAGCTGTTGAGTTTCCCGGGCGAGGATATGAACGAGTTCCTATGCATGACTCCATAGCGCATGTACTCCGCCGCGCTCAATCCGGGTATCATGCCGAAAACTCTGCGCTGCTCCGAGAACTTCAGGTTTGTTTGGAAGCCCACCAGGTTGTACAGCGTTCCCTCTGCGTTCTCACGCCTGAGTTGGACGACCGCAAACGGTGCTTCCGACCGGCGCGGGTCATCCAGCCCTACTGGCTTAAGCGGGCCATACGCAAGCGTCATGCTGCCGCGCTTCGCCATAACTTCAATGGGCATGCAGCCCTCGAATACCTTGGGCGATTCAAAGTCGTGCGGCTTGACTGTCTCAGCACTGACAATCGCCTCAACGAAAGCGAAATACTCGTCGCGCGTCATTGGACAGTTGAGATAATCGCTGCCCCTATCATATCGTGACGCCTCGAATATAACATTCATGTCGAGTGATTCGTGCGTGACTATGGGTGCAGCGGCATCATGAAAGTGCAGGCAGGCGCCCAGTTTGGATTCGATAGAACGGAGCAGCGCGCCGTCTGTCAGCGGGCCCGATGCAATTATGCACGGCGTGTCCGGAATCTCTGTCACAGTCTCAGTAACGACCGCAATACTCGGATGTGTGAGTATAGTATCCGTAATATACTGCGAAAATGCCGCCCTATCGACGGCCAAAGCGCCGCCGGCAGGAACGCGCGTTGCATCCGCAGCCCTCATCACCAACGAACCAAGCCTGCGCAGTTCCTCCTTAAGCAGGCCAACGGCATTGGTCAATCTGTCAGATCTCAACGAGTTAGAGCACACCAGCTCCGCAAAGCCGTCAGACTTGTGCGCGGGCTGCCTGTCATTGGGCTTCATCTCATACAGTATAACCTTGACGCCGCGCTCAGCGAGCTGATACGCCGCCTCACAGCCGGCAAGGCCCGCGCCTACTATCGCAACCTCACTCATTCCTGCTGTCGCCCTGCTCCGCTTTTTGCTTTGCTGCAGCGCTCCTCTGTTTCACGCATTCGGAATTGGAACAGACTGTTCTCCCGTATCGCACGACCATTATAGCGCCGCAGTGGCTGCATTTCTTATTGACTGGCTTTTGACCAACCGCAAAGTCGCACTCCGGATATCCGGAGCAACCGTAGAAAGTCCTGCCTGCACGGGAGCGCTTGACTACTATATCCTTTCCACACTTAGGACAGGGAACGCCGATGGGTTCTAAAATCGGCATAGTGTTCTTGCATTCCGGATAGTTCTTGCAAGCGAGAAATCTACCGAAGCGTCCCTCTTTATACACCATTATCCCGCCGCACTTGTCGCAAACAATGTCGGACTCTTCATCGGGTATCACTATGCGCTCGATACTCTCGGAAGCGCGCTCCACGGACGCAATGAAAGGGCCGTAGAAGTCGGCGATAACCGAATTCCACGCGACTTCCCCGTGCTCAATGTGATCCAACATCTCCTCCATTTCCGCAGTGAACTCAAGGCTGACAATATTCTCGAAATTGTCCTGCATCAGCTCGGTTACCACAAATCCCAAATCGGTCGGAACGAGCTGCTTTTTCTCGCGCTTGACATAGCGCCTGTTTATGATTGCAGAAATAGTGGGCGCATAGGTGCTCGGACGCCCTATGCCCTTCTCCTCCAGAAGCTTTACGAGAGTTGCTTCAGTATACCGCGACGGCGGCTGCGTGAACTTCTGCTCGGGTTCAACGGAAACGGCGTTGAACTGCTCGCCCTCGGCGATTCGCGGCAGAAGCTGTTCCTTCTCGTGCTTTGCATCCATTCCTTCCGTGTAAACCGCCGTCCAGCCGTCAAACAGCACTCTCTCACCGGTTGCCCGGAAAGTGCACCCGTTTGCATCAAACGATACCGTCGTAGACTCAACCGTCTGCGAAGCCATCTGGCTCGCAATAAAGCGGTCGTATATGAGCTTGTAAACCCGATACTGCGAGGATGTCAGCGATTTCTTTATCTTCTCCGGCGTTAAGGACACATCGGAAGGGCGTATTGCCTCATGCGCGTCTTGCGCGTTAGCGCGCCCTTTGTAGAAGTTCGGCTTCTCCGGCACATACGCGTCGCCATACTTATCCTGTATGTAACTCAGGGCCGCGCTCTGAGCTTCAGACGACACGCGCACCGAATCCGTGCGCATGTAGGTTATCAGTCCTACCGGGCCCTTTCCCAGTACGTCTATGCCCTCGTAGAGCTGCTGCGCCACCATCATAGTCATCTGCGTTGTAAGCGAAAGCTTGCGCGACGTCTCTTGCTGCAGACTGCTCGTAGTGAAAGGCGGCAGCGCGTGGCGTTTTCTCTCGTTCGTACGTACTTCCGCAACTACAAACTTGGTGCCGTCGATTCGCCGCATTACATCGCGCACGCTATCTTCAGTGGAAAGCTCCGCCTTCTTGCCGGCAAAGCCATAGAAGCGCGCTAACACGGGCTTCTTGATGCCGTCGCGCGTCAACATTGCGGTGACTATCCAGTACTCTTGCGGTACAAAGCCCTGTATCTCCCGCTCTTTATCGCATATTATCCTCGTCGCAACCGACTGCACCCTACCGGCGGAAAGGCCGCGCTTTACCTTTCTCCAGAGTATTGGGCTTATTTTATAGCCTACCAGCCGGTCGAGCACACGTCTCGCCTGTTGCGCGTCAACGAGATTTATGTTTATCGCACGAGGATGCTTGATCGCATTCTTTACGGCCTTTGGCGTAATCTCATTGAACTCTATCCTGCAGTCTGAATCATCCGCGAGCTTCAGCAAACGAGCCAAATGCCAGGATATCGCCTCCCCCTCCCTATCCGGGTCGGTGGCAAGGAATACCTGATCGGCCTTCTTCGCCTCGGTCCTTATCCTGTCGAGCACATCTCCGCGACCCCTGAGCGTTATATACTTCGGCGCAAAACCGTTGTCTACATCAACGCCAAGCACGCTCTTGGGCAGGTCGGCAACATGACCGTTTGACGCCAGCACCTTGTACTGTGCGCCTAAAAACTTGGCAATCGTCTTTGCCTTTGTTGGTGACTCGACTATAACGAGCTTTGACATGCGCTAGTTTCCTCCGTCAATCATTGGACTGTATATACTCTGCCCGGCGATTGGCTAATTAAACTAGAAAACTCCAGCTCTGTCAAGACACAATTTAGAACAGGGGGAGCAATGCCCGTAATCATGCACAGTTCATCAAAACTGCAGGGCTGAGTACAGAGTATAGAGTAGACGGCATATGCCTGCTTATCCAGAACACGGCGCAATTCCTTGCGCACGGCTTTCCGCGAGTCAGCGTGCAGACCGTATTCCTCGAGTATATCGTTAACGCCAAATACTGCTTTTGCGGTTCCCTCCCGTATCATCTTGTTAGTACCTGCAGACTGGGGATCCGTAATGCGACCGGGCACGCAGAATACGTCGCGCCCCTGATCCAAGGCGGCATCGACGGTTATACTCGTGCCGCTTTTGAATCCCGCTTCAACTACTAACACACCTTTCGACAAACCGCTTATTATGCGATTGCGCATGGGGAAATTGCTCGTAAGCGTCGGATACCCCGGAGGGAACTCGCTTACCAAGGCGCCGCGCTCAACTATTTCCGCCGCGAGGCGTTCATTTGTCTTAGGGTAGATTCTGTCGATGCTGCTTCCGAGCACCGCAATCGTACAGTTGTCCGAACTGCTGCGCAACGCACCTCTCGAGGCCTCTGCGTCTATACCGTATGCGAGGCCCGAAACCACCCGCGCGCCCAGGTCCGCCAACTGCTTTGACATGATTCGCGCTACCTTACGCCCATAATCGGTGCACTTGCGCGCGCCTATGACCGCAATAGGCAACTCCGGCTCCGTTTCGACCACGCCCTTATAGTACAATACCGGCGGTGAGTCGAATATGTGCTTCAGGAGCATCGGATAATCGTCATCGCATGAGAGCAGCATCTTAATGCCGAGCGACTCGACACGCGCTATGTAATCGTCCAACTCCATTTCGCTGGGGCCCGCTTTCAGCTTATCAATTACACGCTGCGTGGCAAAAGAACCGGGCTTTATGTTGTTGCTCTTCACTGCTTCATACGCCGCCTGCGCAGTTTCATACTCGGACAGCAGCAGGTAGAAAGCCTGTGCAGCTACGCCGAGCGCCCTGTGAATCCAAAGCCAATACCGGCCTTCAGTTCCCTTCTCAAACATGCATCCTCCAATACTTGCCAATAATGCTTCTGTACTGTATCGCCTCCGCCATGTGATGCGCCTTTATACTTGGCGAATCATCTAAATCCGCTATGGTTCTCGAGACCTTAAGTATGCGGGTGTACGCCCTGGGTGTAAGATTGTACGCGGTCATCGCACGCTCGAGCAGCTTGGAGCCGGCGTCGTCCAATTCACAATATGCCTTTATCTTTCTCTGATCCAGTTGGGCGTTGGAGCTTATCCGCTCCTCACCGCAATAGCGCTCCGTCTGAACGGCGCGCGCGCTTTCTACGCGTTTGCGCACTTCGAGCGATGATTCGGCGCTGTCCGTGGAGCGCAAGTCTGTATACGCCACTTCAGACAGCTCCACGTGCAGGTCAATTCTATCGAGCATCGGCCCGCTAACCCTGGCGAGGTACTTTTGAATCTGATATGGCGTGCAGACACAAGCTCTTGAGCGCGAGCCAAAATAACCGCATGGGCACGGATTCATCGCCGCCACCAACATAAAGCGCGCGGGGTATTCCGCTTTAGCATTGACGCGCGCCACAGATATCGTGCCGTTCTCAAGCGGTTGCCGCAGCGTCTCCAGTACCCGCTTGTCGAATTCTGTGAACTCGTCCAAAAAGAGCACGCCCATGTGCGCCAGACTAACCTCGCCCGGCATCGCGTTGCTGCCTCCCCCGACGAGCGAAGCGGCCGACGCAGTATGATGCGGAGCGCGATATGGCAGTCGCGATATGATCCCGCTGTTAGAGTCAATTCCCTCGACTACCGAGTGTATCTTAGTGACTTCAAGCGCATCCTCAAAAGAAAGCGGCGGCAATATCGACGGCAACGCCTTAGCTATCATTGTCTTTCCGGAGCCAGGGGCACCTATCAGCAATAAGTTATGTCCGCCTGCGGCGGCTATCTCGGCGGCGCGCTTAGCTCCCTGTTGACCCTTTATATCGGCAAAATCTACATTGCTGCCGAGGGGTTCAGGGGTCCACGGTTGGGTTGCGTGCGGTTCAATCGGCGCAGCCCCGTTGAGATGATGTACCGCTTCGCTTAGAGTTCTGACCGGGAAAACCTTCATCCCTTCGACATATGACGCCTCCGCGGCGTTCTCAAATGGCACGATTATGCGCTCGAAACCGCTCTCTTTAGCTGCAAGCGCCATGGGCAGGACGCCCTTTACAGGACGAACCTCGCCGCCAAGCGCTAACTCGCCCAGCACGACGTAGCCGTCAATACGCTCCTGCTCTAAGGCCTCCCCACATATGAGCAACCCCAGGGCTATGGGCAAATCATAAACGGAGCCTACTTTCTTGACGTCTGCCGGCGCGAGGTTGACAGTTACTTTGCCATGGGCATAAGGGAGGCTGCTGTTTACTATTGCGGAGCGGACGCGGTCCTTAGATTCGCGCACTGCAGCGTCGGGCAAGCCAACCGTTTCGTAACTCGGAAGCCCGTTTGCCATGTCGACTTCGACATGAATCATACAGCCCGATATTCCCGTCAGACCATAGCTGATAACCTTACCTAACATCGTCGGCCCCCGTACCTTCGCCGCCGCTTTTGCGGAACACGAGCAGCTTATTGCCAACGAAGTTCACTATTATTGCTATTGGCGTAGCGACGATTTTGCTCAGTATCTCGATGGCCTTTTCAACTGTATCGAACAGTCCGCCGGATATATCCATCAACCCCTGCGCCAGAACGCCGTCTGCAAACACATAATTCGTGCACAGGTACAGTATTCCAATGGATACTCCCAGTGAAACCACGTTGACCAAAACGAACTCCGCAAATTCCTTGATGTTGCGCTTGCGCTCCTCCCTAAAAGTCCATGCAGTGTTGAGGAGGTAGCTGTTGAGCACGCCGCAAGTGTACGATATAACTTGGGATAGAACATAGCTCAGCGGCGTGAAGGTCACCAGCACCGTGTACACGACGAAATCCACGATCGTGTTCGATACCCCGACCAATCCGAACTTTATAAACTGCAGGAACCCCTTCTTCTCCATGCGCTACACCTTATTAGTGAACACCCACGATGGCATCCACTCCAACCAGTTCACATAGTCGACAGATGCAGGGGTGCCGGACAGCACCGGGTAGAACATTGCGAATAACACCAGTGCGATTGCGAGCCACACCCACTTTACAGGCGCAAGCGACGGCAGTCGTTCCTCAAGCGCTTTCAGTAGATACACCGCGCAGAGTATAATGAACGGCACCGTACCGAAGAAATGGTATATAAACGTACATCGAGTGACAAAGACCCACGGCAGCAGATTTGCGGCGATTCCTATAAAAGCTATGGTCATTCCCTTCTCGGATTTGACTCTTTTGCTCAAGAGGCCCGCGCCGAGCGCCACGGTTCCAATTGTACTCAACCACCATACGGCGGGGTTGCCAAATGCCGAAATAGACCCTGCCATGCCGGAGGCGGTGTGGCTAGCGTTGTAATACCATATCGGTCGTATGGTAAACGGCCATGAATACCACGCGGATTGGAAGCTATGCGTATCCGTTAATGAGCTGTGATAGTTGAACATATACGCCTGCAAATCCAGTATTCCCTGTATGTCACGAGGTGACTCGCAGAGCATGTACGGTATATAGGACAGCAGATAAATTGTCACTGGCACCGCGATATAGAACACACAACACCATGCCAGAGTCAGAATAATCTTCTTCCAACAGCCCGATACCGCAGCGCGCTCCGCATCTGAACCGTCTCTCATCACATTTCTGTACTCAATCCAACGCTTTACCAACGAAATAGCAAGTATAACGGCGAGTCCCATGCCGGCATAAATGCCTGTCCACTTGCAGGACGCGCCTATCCCAAAAAACAGGCCCGCCAAGCCCAGTGGCTTGAGCGTCTTTTTGAGACCATCGACATGGAAGTTCATACAGTAGTACTGATACATGTAGTAGTACATGAGAATGACGAAAAACACGGAATAGACGTCAATAGTCGCTATCCGCGTCTGCGTAAAGTGCATGAAGTCCAGCGCTAACAGTCCCGTCGCCAGCAGGGCAAACTCCGACTTCTTAAAGAGGCGCTTCGCAAAAGCATACATTATCGGGAGCATGCCAATGCCAAACAAAGTGCCAATGATTCGCCAACCAAAAGCATTCATGCCGAATATGGCGATGCCAATAGATATAAACACCTTGCCAAGCGGCGGATGCGAGTTCTCGTAGGGATTGAGGCCATTGGCGTGCTCATAAGCCGTTCTCGCATGATAGAGCTCGTCAAAGTACATCCCGTTGAGATTAGACGGCACGTTTTCAACTTCCTCCGGCTCATCGCACACAGCGAGCGCTTCGTCGTTATCCACAGTATACGGTATGTACTGATTGTCGCCGTCAAACAGCGCAATCTCGTTTATCCACGCCTCGCCTCCCGTAATGGTGACGGTCAGATTTGAGCATGTCTCTGCCGGCGACATCATTACCGTCCATCGGAACATATCGCCATTTTCAAACTCGTATGTCGCCATGTTTCCGGAATCGCTCTCAACCGTTATACTCGTCGTCCGCGATGGTGTAGTCTCAATGCCGCCGAATATGCGCACTTCCGATATGTACGTCTCTTCCTCCAGGATTATATTGAAACTGTCTCCGCCGGAGGCGATCCAATAGCTCTCAGGCGCTTTAAGCGAACCAAGATTAAGAATTGCCACGACAGCGTAGAGGACAGTTAACGATATGCAGAAGATATAGTCCCGCTTTGAGTAGCGAAGCTTATTGTCCGTCGGCTCCGGCAAGTACACAGGCGCGACCTTAACCGTCATATCCCTCTTTGCACGGCTCATATCAGCAATAGTCTCCTCTCGGTTTTTGTCATATTCAGCTGCGCTGAGTTTAAGCGACTGTTTGTCCTTCTTCGTGAGTATAGGCGAGGTACGCTTCCTTATGGTTATATCGGCGCAAACGTACGTCAGATATGCAAAGCCGAGTACGTTTACCAAAGAGCAAATGCGCAGCATGGCATTGTATATGGTAGTTCTCCACTCCGGATACGCAACGACAAAGAACGCAAACAGTGCGTTGAACAGGAATGTGCTTGCAAACAGCGCAAACGACCAGTAAAGCCTCCGGTCGTTGTAGATGAAGGATGCAAACAGCAGCAATGCCAAAGCAGGCATTAAATACCGTTCATGCATGAAGTGACCGAGCACAAATACCGCTACAATAATATACGCGCCACAGAGCGAAATACATCCATCGCTCGTTCTACGACCATAGGCATAGAACACTGCCGTGACGACACAAGAGAGCGCGATTAGAACGCTTCCTACGGTTTCGTAACTCATCCCCAGAATGAACACGGTGTCCACCGGCGCCCAATTCCCCCCAAACAGCGAAAACAGGTTAAATGCCTCTATACTCGCATATCTGTACGATGTAGCTGTTCCCGCGTACTTGTCTATGAACCAGAGGAATTCCTGCCCGCCCTTGAATGGAAGTGTTCCTAAGAGCACCAATGCCACCGCGCCTGCAACGGCGCCATGCACATTCAAAAGCGTTTTTCGGCGCTCGCCACTGCTCATCACGAAGTCAGCCACAAACGCCGCAAGCGCGACGCAGGCGAGCACTATGCCTATGGTGACGTACGCGTCGGAGGCGCCTTCCCCTATGGAAAGATATGCCGCGACCGCAGCCGCCGCCAGTACTACATAGCCTATCGGCGTTATACCAAACTTATTGCGCTCGTCGGAATCCTTTATGTGCAGCATATATGCCACAAAGAACAGCGGTCCGAATATGAGCGCCTGGGGCTTCATGAGAATTGCAAGCCCATAGAGCAACCCGGCGGGCAATACCTTGCCGCGTATGAACATATACATCGCCAGCAAAATGCACAGGGCAAGCAATTGATCTATCTGCCCCCATCCGGCGCTTATGAACATGAAAGCGGGGCAGAATGCGGCGACGATCAGTGCGGCAACCGCAGCGCGCTGTGAGAACTTTGACTGTACCAACCTGTACAGCAGGTAAGCCACGACTAAGTCGGCAAGCATGGACGGAAGTTTTATCAGTATGTAGTAAAACGGCCCGGAATTCACACCAATTAGCTTGCCAATAGATCCTACTAACCACAACACATACATGTATCCGGGAGGGTAGTCGCAGAATGAAATCGTCTCATAGAAGCTTGAGATTCCCACGTCGGCAGCGTGATTTGCCCACCCCACAAAGCAGCCTAAATCCGTTGTGTGACCTTGGAAAACGAGTGAACACACAACGCGAAACACAAACGCGATCACGAGTATCAGCACGAGCTTCAGTCTTCTGTCACCAGATGTGTCATTCAGTTCAACCGGCTTCGATATCTGTCGAACGAGCGCGTAAGCCAGTGCGGTGAAGGTCAAGAGAGCCGCAGCGAGTACATATCCATACACCGCATCGGAAACGTACCCATCGTCTTCTGTGTCGCTGACTGTGTAGTATGAAAAGTCCGCATACTGTGTGCCGGCCTCCTCGGCGTTTATGCGAACTATGCTGAAATCGTCAAACCAAGCTTCACCGCTCGCCTCACTGCCGAACCCGCCAAGTCTAATGGCGACGTTGATATGCTTTTGCCCGGACGCTGTCTTGCCAATGAGCTGAATCTGCTGCCACTCAGTCGTTCCCAGAATGCCGACGGAGGTAGCAAGCGAGTCGGTCAAAGAGATATTGGCTCCTGCGGTTCCACCCGTAACACCGGCAGTCTTCACATAGCATGTAAGCTTGTAGAACGAATTGGGAGCGACATTAACGGTCTGTTCGAGGCGAAAATCATTTGGATATGCATTTACCAGATGCACGCAGTCCTCTCGACCGCCATCGGATACAATCTCGAAGTACGATATGCTCGTGCTGAGGTCCCAACCGGTAACTGTCCAGCCATCGGGCGCGCCATCGCCTTCAGCGCTGAACGATCCGTTCTTTATCAGCTCTGCGCCTATCTCTTGCTCCGTGCTGCAGCCCGAAAAGCTCAAGCATATCGACAGGAGCAGAACCGTGAGAACTACGAAAATGCTACGATTGCGCATACTGCCTCCCATAACAATCAATAGTTTTACCGGGTGATTATACCATAGCGCCCAGCAAATGTATACCGAGCTCAGAGAGTAAAGGCGTTTTTGATGTGGTTGATAGTATAGCCATTGCCCCTATCCACCTCAATCACGTCAAAGCGCATTCGCGCGTCTATGCACTCGTGCGTGTATGCATAATGCGTCGCGGCAGTGATTATGTGCTGCTGCTTAGACGTTCCAACAGCTTCCTTCCCGGGATACATACGCTGGTCACTGCGCGTCTTGACTTCTACAAACACTATTGCGTTTTCGGCAATGTCCAACACAATCAAATCTATCTCGCAGCGCTGCGCCCTATAATTACAGCACAGCAGCTCATACCCATTGTCAAGCAGGTATTGCAATGCGACGGCCTCACCCCTTGTGCCGATTCTACGGTTATCCGGAGACATGCGCACCCTCGCAATCTACAAAATTCCCTATAAATGATTCCCTGTGCAGCGGACACGGCCCATATTCGCGCAAAGCGGCAATGTGGGACGCCGTCCCGTAGCCTTTGTTGCGTGCGAAGCCGTACTGCGGGTACAGCTTGTCCGCCTCGGTCATATACCGGTCCCTCGCCACCTTTGCGACAATCGAAGCCGCAGCTATGAGATAACACTGCGCGTCGCCGTGAACTACAGTTCTCTGAGGCAGCTCGACAGGTACTCTGGTATTCCCATCAACCAGCAGCGCATCAATGGAGCATTGAACTCGTGCCAATTCGTAGGCACGCCTGAAGCCGTTAAGCGTTGCGTTGAGTATATTGATATCATCTATCTCTTCCCTGCTTGCCCAACCTACGCCAACACTCAACGCATTGCTGCATATTAGTTCGTACAGACGCTCTCGCTTTTTCTCTGAGAGCTTCTTAGAGTCATCTACGCCCTCTATGAGCGTATCGGACGATAGTACGACGCACGCGCACACTACAGGCCCCGCGAGCGGTCCTCGCCCCGCCTCATCCATCCCCGCCACGACCTGATTGCGCGACCAGAACTCGGACTCGTGCAGCGTCATTGCACGGTATTTTCCCAGATAGTCAGTTACTTTCATCATTGCATGGCTCCGGGGGCGCATCGAGTGTGGTGCGAACGATTCGTCCGCCCCTGAACTCATCCAACAGTATCCTCACGCAGCGCTCTGTATCGTGCTCGCCGTTTGGCAGCTTAAACCCGCGCTGAACGCATATCCTCTCCATAACATCGTTCGCAGAATCCGCACTTGAGAGCTCAATGCCATACCTGAGAGCGAGCGCATCGGGATACTCTCCGCGCAGTGTATCAATGAGATCAGCCGCCAACTTCTCGACATCCAGAATATCGTCTTTGATAGAACCGATATACGCCAATCTTTTCGCATATAGTGCGTCGTCCAGCTTTGGCCATAGCAAGCCGGGGGTGTCCATGAGCTCTAGATACGGCGTTATTCTAACCCACTGCTTGCCCCGCGTGACGCCGGGCTTATCGCCGACCTGTGCACGGACAGAACCCGCAATACAGTTAATAAAAGTGGACTTGCCGACATTTGGTATGCCGACGACCATCGCGCGCACGGTCTTTGTAACGCCCTTCGCGCGCATTCTTGCTATCTTCTCCTCGGCGGCGCACTTAATAACTTCAATGGCGTTCTTTCTCAGAGAGTTGCGCGTAGCAACGAAATCCAACGCGCGATATCCCTCCGAACGCAAGTATTCCAGCCATTTGCGCGTCAATACTGCGTCAGCGAGGTCACATTTGTTGAGCACAATGACGCGTTCCTTGCCTGCAAACAGGTCGTCAAAGTCGGGGTTGCGGGTCGAGGCGGGGCAACGCGCGTCAACAACCTCCACGACTACATCGATGAGTCGGAGGTTCTCTTGGAGCATTCGCTTGGCTTTCGCCATGTGGCCCGGATACCAGTTAATCTGCATGCTTCACCTATAAGAACAACCCCCATGGTTGGGGGTTGAATCCATCAGCGCTTATTTCTCAACAAAGCGTTCAACTACCTTCGCTGCCTTACCTACGCGGTCGCGCAGATAATACAACTTCGCCCTGCGAACTTTACCGTGACGAACCACCTCTATGCGGCCGATCCTCGGGCTGTGGTATGGGAAAGTACGCTCAACGCCTATGCCGTACGAAATCCTGCGGACAGTAAACGTCCTGCGCAGGCCTCCGCCTTGCATTTTGATGACGGTACCCTCGAAGTTCTGCAGACGCTCGCGGGTGCCCTCAATGACCTTGACGTAAACCCTAACCGTATCACCTATTTCAAGCTTCGGCAGGTCAGTTCGGAGTTGTTCTTTTTCCAGTTCACGAATGATGTCAGACATTGTAATTCTCCTTTCATTCAGGCGTTCGTGCTCATTGGCAGAGGACCACCCATAGTCCAAGCGCGATTATAACACACCAGAGTTTCACGCGCAAGAAACAGTAAGCCCCCAGCGCGATATATTTTGTAGGATTACAATACATATTGGACAAAGGAAGGGGGCAAGAAGAAAAAGGAT
>JAUNBH010000012.1:22591-34271 GCA_030527165.1 Clostridia bacterium | reverse complement strand
CATCCTTTTTCTTCTTGCCCCCTTCCTTTGTCCAATATGTATTGTAATCCTACAATGTACCGCTATTTGCGTCGTATTATAGTGTTGTAATCCGGCTTGGTTTGGTGTAGAGTATCGTATAATGCGATACCACGACGGAGGTATATTGATGAAGAAAAAGTTGTTTTGCTTGCTCATAGCTGTTCTGGTTGTTTCTTGTGTCTGTGCTCCTTGTCTCGCAGCTAACACGAGTTTCTTCGATTCGCTCGACGAGGAATCTTTCACGCGGGACTTCAGCGCTTTTGGCGGCGCGTCTTCAATTGCCGTGGTGGAGAATGGCGAGCTTGTATTCAGTCACACGGCAGGTGCGTTGGACGTGGCGTCAGGTGCAGCTGCCAATGAAGACAGCGTCTTCATGCTCGGGCGTATAAGCGGATTGTTTGTCTGGATATCCGTAATGCAACTGTACGAGAGTGGAGAGCTTGCCTTGGACGTAAATATCGAGGAATACCTTCCGGCCAACTACCTGTCCCTCACATACCCCGTTACCATGGACGACCTCATGACTAACAGCGCCGGTTTTGAGGATTATCTGCGCTATGACGAATTCGTACACGCCGACTCTGACGAGGAGTTCACGCGCAAACATAATCTCTATGACATAGTAGGACAGGTACAGCCGGCACAGCTATTTGAGCCCGGCAGCGTAAGGACGTCCAGCTTCTACGAAACGTCTCTGGCAGCCGTTATTGTCGAGCAGGTCAGCGGTATGTCCTATGTAGATTACGTCAATGCGAATATACTGGAGCCGCTCGGCATGGAGTTCACAAGCGTTGCATCCTATGCAATGGATAAGCCTCATCTGCGCGATAACATGGCTACTTCATACTATTTCGCCATGAACGGATACACTGTGCTCACCCAGCCGCGTATGTACAGCACGTTGTACCCGAGCTACGGGGCATATTCAACTGCGCTCGACATGGCGCGGCTCGCCATTGCGATCACCGGGCGCAGCGAGGTGCTTTTCAGCGATGCGGAAACATATGACAGAATGCAGGAGATAGTGTATTCCATCGGTGATGACGTTTTCCAGTCCGCGCGTGGCCTATTAGTGCTCCCCGGCGCTTCAACCGTATACGGTGTTGATGCCGACTTTGCGTATGGCAAGGGCGAGTTCTCGTTTTCTGCGGACGGCACTCAAGCCATGATAGTATTATCCAACGAGGGTGCAAGCTATACCTGCGCGATAGCAAATCTCGCACACACCAAGCTATACGGCGAGAAGGTTTTGCCGGAAGTCCCGGATTCTTCCTCCGATTTGCCACTGACCATTGAGTTTATTGGCGAATACATGGCGGTTGATGAAATATGCTTTGGCGCAAAGAGCTTTGCTGAGTGTATGAGAGGTACATCTACGATCGTATTGATGCAGAGCAACCCAACAGTGCGGCGCTCACTGTACATGTATTCGAACCATTATGACATCAACAGAGCCATAGTGGCGATCTCTCACTTCGACGAAATACTGCAGGTTGCGCCAAACAGGTTCAGCGCAAAGACGACGGGCACTTCTGATGAGCTCTATGTAGTCGTGGAAGATGGGGTAGTGACCAAAGTGTTTTTCGATAATCGCGAGTACGTCCCCATGCCCTGGTATCGCAGCGTCGACATATCTAACGCGTCTATCGTTGTGTCGTACCTGCTCTTGGCGTTCTGCATCGGCGCTGTGGCGTTCGTCGTGGTGTTTGCGATAAAGAACCGGCTGGCGCTGCTGCCTACGCTCGGCACGTCCAAGCTTATAGTACCCTTGGTCATGGTATTGACCGCGCTTATTTTAAACAATGCTATTTTCCTCATATTCACCTACGGCGTAGCGTATAGCCAGTATACGATTCACTTTATACTGAATTACATTCTTGCGTTTGCGGCAGTAGGCATTGTAGTAACCATGCTTATACTGTGGAGAAAGAGTGAGTTGTTTACCTACCAGAAGGTCGGTTATTCCGCCACAATCGGCGTGACACTGTTCACTGTACTGTACACTGTGCTTTGGAATCTGTATTCGTAAGCCTTGCGCCGGACGGCGGCGTATATATGACAATAGAGGGTGTGTATTATGAAGTATGACTTGATAGTAATAGGAGGAGGGCCTGCGGGCTATCTCGCGAGCGAGCGCGCCGCACATGCCCGCCTGAGCACGCTGTGCATCGAGAAATCCAATATAGGCGGGGTGTGCCTCAATGAGGGCTGTATCCCCACAAAGACTCTGCTGTACAGCGCCAAACTCTTTGACGGCGCAATGCACAGTGAAAAGTATGGCGTTACCGCGCAGGGTGTCAGCATAGACCACACAAAGGTTCTTGCCAGAAAGAACAAGGTAGTCAAGCTGCTTACCAGCGGCATACGCAGCTCGCTCAAGTCGCTCGGCGTTACGGTAGCAACGGGCGAGGCTGTGCTCGTCGGACACAGCGACGATGCGATAAGGGTTCGTGTTGACGAAACGGAATACGAGGCGAATGACGTGCTCATAGCTACGGGTTCATCAGCCGTGGTTCCGCCGATAGACGGTTTGAGCGGTGCTATCGAGTCGGGCTTCGCATGCACTAATCGCGAAATACTCTCTTTGTCTGAGGTGCCGAAGCGTTTGGTTGTGATAGGCGGCGGAGTAATAGGGTTGGAGATGGCATCATATTTCAACTCCATAGGATCCGAAGTAACGGTCGTCGAAATGCTGGATCACATTGCCGGTGAAAACGACCGCGAGCTTTCCGCAATACTGCAAAAGAATTATGAGCGCAAGGGCATTCGCTTCTTGCTCAATGCGAAGGCGCAACGAGTGGGTGATGGCGAAGTCCTCTGCTCACTTGGGACTGAAATGCTCCACATCGAGTGCGATAAGGTGCTGCTGTCGATAGGCAGACACGCGAATACTGCGGGTATTGGACTTGAATCCGTCGGCGTCGCAACAGAGCGCGGAGCTATAATCACCGACTCTCATATGCGGACAAATGTGCCTCATATATACGCCGCAGGTGACGTCAACGGGAAGTCCATGCTGGCACATACCGCGTACAGAGAAGCGGAGGTAGCAGTCAACAACATACTCGGCGTTTCGGACGAAATGCACTACGACGCCGTGCCTGCGGTCATTTACACCAACCCGGAGCTGGCTTCCATTGGCATTACAGAGGCAATGGCCGAGTCTTCGGGCAAGCCATATAGGGTCGTCAAGCTTCCTATGCGCTATTCCGGACGCTATCTTGCCGAGAACGAGGGCGGCGACGGTTTGTTCAAGCTAATAGTGGATGCCGAAACGCAGCGCGTAATAGGTGCGCATGCCCTGTGCAATTATGCCTCCGAGTTCATAGTCTCCGTGGCTGTCATGATGGAAGCTGATATGACGCTCGAGCAGATTAAGAAGGTAATATTCCCGCATCCGACAGTGTGTGAGATAATACGGGAAGCGATATTCCAGTGTGATGAGCAGTGATGAACACTACATGCGGCTTGCGCTAACGCAGGCATTGGCGGCGCGCGCTGCCGGCGAGGTACCCGTGGGCGCAGTAATAGCCAGGCACGGATGCGTAGTTGCCGAAGCGCACAATGAGGTCCAGCTCGCGGCTGATGGCACCGCGCACGCTGAGCTGCTCGCCATACGCCGGGCTTCTGAGGCACTCGGAAGCCGAAGCCTTGACGATTGCTGCCTGTATGTAACGCTGGAACCTTGCGCCATGTGCGCCGGCGCGTGCCTTAACGCTCGCGTTGGACGCGTGGTTTATGGAGCCTTTGACCCCCAGTATGGATGCGTATCATCACGAGTAGATCTCTTGGACGCGCTGCTGACCTGCTCGATAAACTATGTGGGCGGAATACTCGAGGCGGAATGCGCCGCGCTGCTGCACGAGTTCTTTGACTCAAAGAGATAGGATAAATGGGTGTGCTCATGGACGGTTTTACGATTAAATCAGCGAGGTTTATAACGAGCGTCGGGCTGGACGGCGAATACCCTAAGAAGCTATCCGCCGAGATAGCCGTAGTCGGCAAATCCAATGTCGGCAAATCCAGTTTGATAAACACGCTGTGCAACAACTACAAGCTCGCCAGAATCTCGCAAACGCCGGGCAAGACGCGGCTAATCAATTTCTTTGCGATAAACTCGGAGTTCTACCTTGTCGACTTGCCTGGGTACGGTTTTGCAAAGGCGCCAAAGACCGAACAGGCAAAATGGGGAGCGCTAATGGAAGCCTATCTCTCCAGCGGCAGATTGACGCACATAATAATGCTCATAGACATTCGGCATGCGCCAACTGCCGAGGATAAGCAGATGTTTGGTTGGATAGTCTATTATGGCGTTCCGTTTACTCTCGTCGCGACGAAGGCGGACAAGATAGCAGTATCCAAGCGCAAGCAAGCTGCTAATGCCGCCGCCAAGGCGCTGGGAGCGCCGCCGTTCGCCATTCCGTTCTCCTCCGAAACGCGGCAGGGTAAACAGCAACTGCTCGATGTGATCGGAGCTGTTGCCGCCGACGCCGCTCGAGCGGATTCGCCTGCTTTGGAAATTAAAGTTTAGAGTTGCGATAATGCAGTATTGACATGGTTGTCGCGTTTGCGCATAATTATGTGGTATCAAAACTACTGAGGCATGGAGGTATCGCATGGGCTTCAAAAAGTGTCCAAAATGCGATCTAAACTACATACGGGATAACGAGCAGCTCTGCAAGGTCTGTCAGCGTGCCGGTACGGAGCCGGTCTTGGATTCTGACGATGTCATTGTATACTGCATCGAATGCGGCGATCGCCCTGCCGTGGCGGGAACGGAGCTGTGTTCGCTGTGCCGCAAAGAAAAGCAAAAGATTCAACTGTTGACTGCTCCGGATGTGCCGCTCGCTCCCATTATCGACAGCATTGTACTTCCGGATGTCGACATTGAAGACTTGGAATTGCCGATTGACGATTCCATACCAGTAGACGAGATAATAGACGGTGACGATTTGTTCAAAGAGGAGTCCGAGGTCGAGAACTGCGGTATTATGACTGGCAGGGAACCCGATTCGGAATAGGCGAGGTTGCGTGCATGAAGGTATTCGCCATTGGTGATCTGCATATGCCCGGGGGTATGGAAAAACCCATGGGCGTTTTTGGTTCAAAGTGGGACGATCATATCGCGCGCTTCTCACGCACATGGAAGTGCACCGTTTCGGATAATGACATAGTGCTTATCCCCGGGGATATAAGCTGGGCCATGCGCCTTGAAGATGCGCTGCCGGACCTTTATTTGATACACGAGCTGCCTGGAACAAAAGTATTGCTTCGCGGTAATCACGATTACTGGTGGTCTTCAATAGGCAAGCTGCGCACTGCTCTTCCACCAAGTATCCATGCGATTCAGAACGACGCCGTGACGATAGGCGATTACTGTATTTTCGGAACGCGCGGCTGGACATATCCGGGGATGGTGAACTTTTCGGAGACAAATGATAGGCACATTTACGAGCGCGAGGTATTGCGCCTGCAGTTGTCCGCTACTCGTGTGGATGCGAGCAAATGCGTGATATGCATGATGCATTTCCCGCCCATATCTGACGCGAGAAGCGAGAGCGGTTTTTTGAGCGCTATCGAGCTCTCTGGCGCGAAAACCGTCGTGTACGCGCATTTGCACGGGAGAGCATGCGACAACGCTTTTGAGGGCGAATACAGAGGCGTAGAGTACATGCTGTGCTCTTGTGACTATATAGGCTTCAAGCCGCGACTCATATGCGAAAGCAATTAACCTGACCTAATCAGAATATGCGCCGACCGAGCGCGAAGTATGTGTTGGACCATGAACCCCAATTCGATATGACTACACGACCTTGGGACGACGAGGCGTGTATATACTGGTTGTTTCCAAGATAGATTCCCACATGGCTTATGTAACCCGAATCATTCCGAAAGAACACGAGATCACCCCGTCGTAGAGCGGATATGCTGCCCACATACTCCCATGATTCCACTTGAGAATAGCCGGCTGCGCTGTATCTGGGCACGTTGAAGCCAATTTGGCGTAGGCAGTAGTAGACAAGTCCGGAACAGTCAAATGAATCGGGTCCCTCTGTACTCCACACATAGGGTTTGCCCAGTTGCGCTTCGGCAACAGCGATAAAATCCTCAACCCCGCCGGTAGGCGGCGCGGGCGTATCCGTAGGTGTTGGCGCCGGAGTACTCGTAGGCGTCGGAGTCGGCGCGGGTGTGGGCGATGCAGTGGGGGCCGGCGTTTGCGTAGGAGGCTGTGGGGTTGAACTGGGTGACGACGTAGGCCGCGGCGTGGCGCCGGGCGTTGAAGTTGGCCTGACGGTCGGCGTCGGCGTGGTCGTTGGCGTCGGAACGGGAGTGCGTGTTGGAGTGGGAGTAGATGTGGGCGTAGGCGCATCAAGCTCTGATTCACTGTTTATTGCGCTGGGGGAGTAGAGTACAGAGAGTGTGGAAGTATCGGCTACACCTGTAACGTAAAGCTCATTCATCGCTTGAAATGACCTCACGGCAGTTTCCGTAGCGTAGCCAAAGTATCCGTTCAGCATGCTCGAGTAAAAGCCAAGGGCCTCCAGGCGCGTTTGAAGTGTCAGCACGTCGTTGCCCTTGTTGCCGCGCTCGATGCGGTAACTCAGGGCGCTGTCAGACATCATGAAGTCGAGTAAATTCTGCGTAATCGCGCCCGTTTCTGCGTAGTAGTGCGCGCGTTGAAACAGCATGACTGCCTCTGCAAGCGCCGGGCCGAACAGGGTGCCGGGCTCGTCAGACGCCAAATATCCGAGCGACATCAGGCGCTGTTGTATGAGTGCAACCTGATCGCTCACATCGCCCTGCGAAAACACAACTTCATTAAATACTGACGGTGTGGGCGATGCGACTGCCGGTGTGTCGGTAACATCGACCGTAGCCGTTGGGGTCTGGGTTGGTGTATTGACAACAAGTGGTGCGGATGGGTTAATGTCTCCGTATTCATGATCTGTGTACCCGGACGCGAGGGTAATGATGTATGGGAGTATGACAGTTAGGATTACGAGCGTAAACGCAATAAAAGCCATGGGCGCACTAAGGCGCACAAACACGGAAGAAGTCGATTTAGCACCCTTGCTCTGACATTCTGTCGATTTCATGATGATATTATACTATAAGCTCAACAGCTTTGCGAACTAAAAATGATTTCCTTTCAAACTCGCAGGTGGTATACTGAACTTTGGTGGTTTAAATGCTATTGCTATCGGTGAAAAATCTCAAGAAAACCTTCGTCGAGCGTTTACTGTTTGAAAACGTGTCGTTCGACGTTGATTCTGCATCGAAAATCGGTTTGATAGGCGCAAACGGCTGTGGCAAGACGACGCTCTTCAACATAATCCGCGGATTAGAGCCGTACGACAGCGGTGCGATATATGTCAGCGGCAATACTCGCATGGGCGTGATGGAGCAGCATACGGACGATGGCGCGCACAGCATTATCGACAGCGTTTTGAGTGTGTTTTCGGATTTGATGACAGTTGAGAGGGAACTGGAGTCTATCAATGCCGCCATAGACGCAAATGCGGATGATATGGAACGGCTCGTCGCACGCCAATACAGACTGCAGGAGCGCTATGAGACGGAAGGCGGATTGACATATCGCAGCAGAGCAGTGGCAGCGCTCTTGGGCCTGGGTTTCACGCGCGAGGACTTAGACAGGTCGATTTCGTCCTTCAGCGGCGGAGAGAAGAACAAAGTACAGCTTGCCAAAGCGCTGCTTTCAAACGCAAATCTGCTTCTATTGGACGAGCCTACAAACCATCTCGATATAGAGAGCGTAACTTGGCTCGAAAACTATCTCGCAAGTTGCGACAAGGCTTTCATAGTGGTATCGCACGACAGGTACTTTCTCGACAAGGTTACTGCCCGCACCATAGAGCTTACTCCATCCGGAACGCATTCGTATGTCGGCGGGTACACCGTCTACATGGAGAAGCGCAGCAGCGAAAGGGAAGCGGCGACCCGCCTGTATAATAAGACCTGCAGAGAAATACGCAGATTGCAGGGCGTAGTCGACCAACAAAGGCGTTGGGGACAAGAGCGCAACTTTGTTACGGCTGAATCAAAGCTGAAGCAAATCGAGCGGCTTAAAAAGACACTGATTGCCCCCGAGCGTGATCCTGCGCGCATACGCTTCGGTTTGAGCGCGAGAGCAGTAAGCGGCAATGATGTGCTTCGCTGCGAGGGTATTGCGAAGCGCTATGAAGGCCGAGCTGTGCTCAATGACGTGAGCTTCTTGATAAGGCGCGGGGAACGCGTCTTCCTGCTGGGCACTAACGGCAGTGGAAAGACAACGCTGCTTAGGATTATCTGCGGCAGACTCAAGCCTGACGGCGGCACGCTGACTATTGGTGCAAACGCCTTTGCAGGCTACTACGATCAGACGCTTTCCGACTTAGAGACGGGAAACACCGTCTTGGAAGAAGCGTGGGACGGGTATCACGCGACTCTGACGTACGGACAAATGCGCAATGTGCTCGCACAATTTCTGTTTAGGAGTGAAGACGAGATAAACAGACCGGTGGGCTTGCTGTCGGGCGGCGAGAAGGCGAGACTGCAGCTTCTGAAGCTCATGATGTCAGACTCGAATTTCCTGTTGCTTGACGAACCTACTAATCATCTGGACATTCACTCGCGCGATGCACTGGAGTCTGCATTGGAAGAGTACGAGGGCACAATGCTCATCGTGTCGCATGACAGGTACTTGATAAACAAGCTTGCGGATAGGATACTCTATTTGGATGACGCAGTTATACGGTCTTATGTGGGGAGCTATGACGACTTCCGCGAGGAACGCGAACGCGAATTGCTGTCGGAGGTCGCATTCGAGCGCGCCGCGACACCCGAGTCGAAGGCACGATACTTAGAGAAGAAATCCCGTCAGAGCGCAATCAACCGCAAGGTCGGAGAAATAGAGCGCATAGAGCGGCGCATAAGCGACATCGAGGCAAAACTTGCCGCCCTCAAGACCGAAATGGACGACCCGGACGCAGGAGCGGACTACGAAAAGCTTACACACCTCTCAAATGAGATGGGCACTTGCGAGGCTGAACTGTCTGAACTGTACGAGCGATGGGCCGAGGCGCAGACAGAGCTGACGCATATGCAAAGCGCGGAATAGGCGCTTGCGGTAAAGAGGACGAGGGACGGCGCGGTTCTGAGAAACCAGGTGTTGCCCCAGTACGATTTGTGTGGTTCCTTACTGCCGCTTGTCGCACGATGGCGCTTTATGCTGCTGATTGCGAACACTGTAAGCGGTCATTAGATTGCATTATGCATATATCAGAAATGGAAAGGGCGCTGCCCTCTGAATTATAGAAGGACAGCACCCGTGCTTGTGGTTATTCATGGTCGCATGTCAATCAACCGCCGAAAATCCCCTTAAAGAAGTCCCCGATTTTGGTGAAAAACTCAAGTACAGAGTTCCAAAACGCCGCAAAAGCGTTCGAGGTGTCCTGGAGCTGCTCAATAGTATCTAACCAACCGAGTAGCCTGCCCTGAAGTCCGTCGACGTCAAGATTCTGGAGCGTACGGCACAGGCTCAGTATCTGCTGCTTCTGATCTGCAGTGAGCTGGATATTCAGCCTGGCTGCTATTGCGTCAATCTCAGCGAGTACTTCCTCATCGGTCATGGACGCGATATTGCTGAGAATCTTCTTCAGTTCATTTATGAGGCGGGTCGCGTCCTCACTGCCTATCCATTCGGCGAGTTCACCCGTAGTTATGAGCTCCTGAGCGCCGGCGTCCTTGGCGTCATCATCGAGCTGGGAGCCGGTTATGTCCTCGTATGCCTTGTAAATACCGCACAGTGCCGCGGTGCCGGACATAGGGTACGGGGCGCTTATCTTAACCTCGGCGTCCGAAATGCCCACGGTTATCATGGCATTCATATACATCTCATCCGTGCACCAGTTGATGTTGTTCGTCGAAACGCGTAAACCCTCGCCCTCGTCGAGCAGCTTTATGTAAACACAGGAACGGGACACATAACCCAGGCGCTCGTCGGGGAGCAGTCCCTCGAAGTTTTCGCGCTCCTCAGCGTTTGTCATTGTCAGTTCAGTAACGGAGCCCTCGTTTATCCCGAAGTCCGCAAAGATCTGAGCGCGCTGATCTGAGTTGAGATCGACGCCCATGACGACGCGCTCGTAGCTGTTCTCTTCGTCTGCCAACACAGTGGGAGCGAACAGAGGCAAGCACATGAGCGCAATGAGTAGAATACTGATCAGTCTCTTCATATTTCCTCCTTGTCCAAAGAATTCGGTAGCATTATACCACACGAGTCCGTGCACTATTTGACTGTTTTGTGAACTTTGGGGCGTCGTACATACGACTAAAAGCGTCAAAGCACTTGTAATTTATGTAACACTGCATTATACTTAGCTGTACATTTTATGCGGAGGTGCTTATGCAACATGCGGCAATTAGACGGCTCGTCATGTACGCGCTCTTTTCTGCGATGATATTACTGCTGGGCTTGACACCGCTTGGGTTTATCCGCCTGCCGATAGCGTCCATTGTAACCGTTCACATACCAGTGGTAATCGGCGCAATGATGCTGGGCGTAAAGGGCGGGGCCTTCTTGGGTTTTATATTCGGGCTTACGAGCCTGATTAACTGCTTTATAGCGCCAGACGCAATTGCAGCGATATGTCTTGGTCAGGCGGGTTCATTCGGACTGTATAACCTGTTTCTTATAGTGATTGTGCTGTTTGTGCCCAGGGTGCTCGTCGGCGTGTTTTCCGCGCTGGTATTCAAGCTGGTTTCTAAGATAGATAAGACGCGCCTGTTCTCAATCGGCGCCTCGGCAGTAGTTGGCAGCCTTACCAACACAATATTCTTGTTGGGTGCATTGGCGCTATTTGCATTCGAGCCGGCCTGCGCCGCTTTTGGAGTGTCAGGTGCGTCGGGGCTCTTTGCGGCTATATTAGGCGTTATTTCCCTAAACGGTGTACTTGAGGCGGTTGCTGCGGTGGTTATATGCCTGCCGATAGCCAAAGCGCTCTTGTTTTACGATGAAAAATACGGCATTAAGGACATCAGAACAAATGATACTACAACCGAATGACGTAATACTTGGGGTCGATTTAGGCGGTTCTACCACAAAGATTGCGGGGTTTTACAATTCCGGAGAGCGCATAGGTGCGCTCAGAGTAGTCGCCTCGGATAGGATAACTTCTCTGTATGGTGCGATTGGCAGCATGCTCAGTTTGCGTGCCATACCTCTGGACTGCGTGCGGCGTATCGTGCTGACGGGAGCCGGCGCAGCTCAGGTGCGAGGCGATATATATGGAATACCTACCTTTCGCGCAAACGAGTTCGACTCGATTGGCATAGGCGGTCTTTCGCTGAGTTGCAAGGACAGTGCACTGGTTGTGAGCATGGGTACGGGAACGGCTTTCGTACGCGCGACAAAAGACGAAAACGTACACATAGGCGGCAGCGGCGTGGGTGGCGGAACGCTTCTCGGGCTCGCCTGGCATTTGTTTCACGAGACCGATTATGACGACCTTACCAACCTCGCGCGCGACGGTGACTTGAGCAGAGTCGACCTGTCGGTCGCAGACATTTGCGAATCCAACATCGGTACTCTGCCGTCCCACATAACCGCATCGAATTTCGGCAAGCTGAGGAGCGACTGCACGAAGGCTGATATATCGTTGGG
>JAUNBH010000012.1:0-22581 GCA_030527165.1 Clostridia bacterium | reverse complement strand
ATCAATATGGTGTTTCAAACAGTGGGTATGCTCTCGACGTTTGCACTGCACAATGACAGCATAAAGGACGTCGTACTCATCGGCGCGCTCGCAACGCTGCCCCACGCTCAGTCAATTCTGCGTGGGATTGAGGACCTCTCCGATGTGAGCTTCATAGTGCCGCCGGACGCCGAGTTTGGAACCGCGATTGGCGCAGCGCTCCCCTACATTGGAGCTGACTGCTGATTCAAACACAGTATCTAAACCAGTGTACTGCATATAGTAGCGTGCATAATGCCTGAACGCATGTCAGCGCCAGGCATATATTGCTTTTTGCGTGCTGTCCGCGCTCTTTATACCGCTTGCTGATGAAGTATGGCACAAACGGCAGCGCCGTTATGTATATCAAGAACAGTGCAGTACGCATGGTCTCTCACCCCCATGGCATTCTATTCGACTATCAGAATGCGGGCAATAGTCTTTGTTTGGAACGGGATACAGTATTTGCATAATAATATATGGTTTGTTCGGTTTACATCGAACGTTATTCTGTTAGAATATCTCTTGTGAGTGGAGGGCACTATGCCGAGATTTAAGATACATTCCGATTTCAACGCGACAGGGGATCAGCCCGAAGCGATTGCGCAACTTTCAAACGGCGTGCTTGAAGGCGACAGATTGCAGGTTCTGTTAGGCGTGACCGGTTCGGGTAAGACATTCACCATGGCAAACGTAATAGAGCGCGTACAGCGGCCGACGTTGGTTATTGCGCACAATAAGACGCTTGCCGCGCAGTTGTGCTCGGAACTGCGCGAGTTCTTTCCTGAAAACGCGGTAGAGTACTTCGTCTCCTATTACGATTACTACCAACCTGAGGCGTACATCGCGTCTTCGGACACATACATCGATAAGACTGCGACCATAAACGATGAGATCGACCGGCTTCGCCACAGCGCGACCTCTGCGCTCAACGAACGGCGCGACGTCATAATAGTAGCGTCTGTATCCTGCATCTATGCGCTCGGCGACCCTGACGAGTACAACAGTCAGAGCGTTTCGCTGCGCCGCGGCATGGAGATAGACCGCAACGAGGTTATCCGGCGTTTGATAGACATACAGTATCAGCGAAACGAGTATGAGTTTGCGCGCGGCATGTTTCGGGCGCGCGGTGACGTGCTGGAGATATTTCCCGTAAACAGTAGGGAGCGGGCGGTCAGAGTTCTGTTTTTCGGAGACGAAATTGAGCGCATATGCGAGATAAGCCCCGTCACAGGCCAGATACTGACAGAAACTGCGCATACTATCGTGTTCCCGGCAACGCATTACTCCACCGGCAGGGACAAGCTCGAAGCTGCCATAGGCATGATAGAGGCAGATATGGAACGGGAGGTCGCTCAACTGACTTCACAGGATAAGCTCGTTGAGGCGCAGCGCCTGCGCCAGCGTACGATGTACGACATAGATATGATGCGCGAGATAGGCTATTGCACCGGGATAGAGAACTACTCGCGTTACTTCGACGGAAGGTCGCCTGGGGAGCCGCCGTTCACGCTGCTCGATTATTTTCCGGACGATTATTTGATGATAATAGACGAGTCGCACGCGACCATTCCGCAGATTAGAGGTATGTACTTTGGTGACAAGTCACGCAAGGATACGCTCATAGAGTACGGCTTTCGGCTGCAGGCCGCAAGAGACAACAGGCCGCTTAAGTTTGATGAGTTTGAAGCGCGCATAAATCAGCTGATATGCGTCAGCGCTACGCCTGCCGAGTACGAACTGTCCCTTTCAACGGGTGTAGCGGAGCAGATAATACGCCCCACCGGCTTAGTAGATCCAATGGTTATTGTAAAGCCCGTGACAGGGCAGGTCGATGATCTCATAGGAGAGATACGTACTGCCGTATCGAAGGGCATGAGAGTGTTGGTCACCACGTTGACGAAGCGAATGGCCGAGATGCTGACGGAATACCTGGACGGGCTTGGCATACGTGTCCGATATATGCACTCGGAGATTCAGACTATGGAGCGTATGGAGATAATCCGAGACCTGCGCCTCGGAGAGTTTGATGTGCTCGTAGGCATAAATCTGCTTCGAGAGGGACTTGACTTGCCTGAAGTGGGCATGGTGGCCATACTGGATGCGGATAAGGAAGGTTTCCTGCGGTCTGCGACATCGCTGATTCAAACAATAGGCCGCGCAGCAAGAAATGTCGACGGCAGGGTAATAATGTACGCCGATACGATTACCGAATCTATGCGCCGCGCTATCACAGAGACCGAGCGCAGGCGCGCAATACAGCTGAAATACAACGCAGATAACGGCATTACGCCGAGATCCATAGTAAAAAAGGTCTACGACGTTCTTGAGATCACTTCGGCGGTTGAGAAAGCCGGTGACGAAATGACGCCCGATGAGCTGGCGCGTCGTATAGCTATTCTCAGCGAGCAGATGCGGCAAGCGGTTCAGGAGCTCGAGTTTGAAGAAGCTGCAAAGCTGCGCGATGAGATATATAGACTCCAAGGGCGGGATGCCGCAGGCAAAAGCCCGGCAAAACCCGGAACACCCGGCAGCAAAAAGGCCGCAAGACAGCGCAAGCGCAAGTAAAACAAACTGACAGAAAGCAAAGTGAAGGATATGCTTGAAGACATCATTATCAAAGGCGCAAGGGAGAACAACCTAAAGAACATAGACATAGTATTGCCCCGGAATAAGCTGATAGTCTTTACGGGCTTATCAGGTTCGGGCAAGTCTTCGCTCGCATTTGACACCATATACGCCGAGGGCCAAAGGCGCTATGTCGAATCGCTTTCATCGTATGCGCGTCAGTTCCTCGGACAGATGAGCAAGCCGGATGTGGACAGCATTGACGGTCTTTCCCCCGCAATAGCCATAGATCAAAAGAGCACGTCGAGCAATCCCCGCTCCACAGTTGGCACTGTTACCGAAATCAACGATTATCTCAGACTGCTGTACGCTCGAATAGGACTGCCGCATTGCGTCAAGTGCGGGAAACCCATATCGAAACAGAGCATAGACCAGGTAGTAGACAATGTCATGGAATTGGACGATGGCGTCCGCATACAGATAATCGCTCCCCTGGTGCGCAATAGAAAAGGCGAGTATCAGAAGCTCATCGAGGGTATACGGCGCGACGGCTATATGCGGGTAAAGCTCGACGGTGTGATGTATGACATAGACAGCATACCTCCCTTAACGAAGAACCAGCGGCACACCATTGACGTCGTGGTTGACCGCCTTGTGATGAAGCGCGAGGTCAAGAGCAGGCTTACCGAGTCGCTGGAAACAGCTTTCCGACTCGGCGGCGGACTATCCAAGGTAGAGGTGCTTGGCGGCGAGGAGAAACTGTATTCGCAAAACTACTCCTGCTCCGACTGCAACATAAGCATTGAGGAGCTCGCGCCGCGCATGTTCTCATTCAACAATCCCTACGGCGCGTGCCCGCATTGCACCGGCCTGGGCTATCTGTTAAAGATGGACGCGGGGCTCATAGTTGCCAACCCGGGCTGCTCGCTCAATGACAATGCTATTGACTGCACCGGTTGGCAGAGTGGCAAGCGTGACAGCATTGCGCGCTCATACTTTGTTGCCCTTGCCGAGGAATATGGATTCTCACTCGATACGCCGTGGAATGAACTGCCCGAAGAAGCTCGTAATGCGGTGCTGTATGGCACGGGAGACAGGAAGCTGACGATTCAATACGAGCGCGAATATGGTGCGCGCGAAATTGTAACCGCATTCGAGGGCATTGTCGGCAGCTTGGAACGCAGGTATCGCGAGACTACGTCAGAGTACATGAAAAAAGAGTATGAGCGCTATATGTCCGAGGAAGTCTGTCCCGTATGCCATGGCAAACGCCTAAGGCCGGAAACCCTGGCGGTCACCGTCGGCGGCAAATCCATCGCCGAGGCGTGCGACATGACTATAATCGAGATTACCGACTTCATCAATGCATTGGAGTTAAGCGACACCGAACGGCTGATTGCGGAATCAATTCTCAAGGAAGTCAAATCACGCTTAGGATTCCTTGTAAACGTTGGACTGGACTATCTCACGTTATCCCGGGCGTCGTCATCATTGTCCGGAGGGGAGGCGCAGCGCATACGGCTTGCAACACAGATCGGCTCCGGTTTGGTCGGAGTTGTCTACATACTCGACGAACCGAGCATAGGCCTCCACCAACGCGATAATTCAAAGCTCCTCGATGCACTGAAGCGCATGCGCGACCTTGGCAACACGCTCATAGTTGTAGAGCACGATGAAGAGACGATGCGCGCCGCGGATCATATTGTAGACATAGGGCCGTTTGCGGGAGAGCGCGGCGGATATGTAGTCGCCGACGGCACACTTGATGATATAATGCGATGTGAAGACTCGATAATAGGGCAGTATCTCTCCGGCTCGAAGTGCATTCCCGTACCGAGTGAACGCCGTGCTTTGGGCGATAAATGGCTTAAGGTGCGCGGTGCGCGGGCCAACAATCTGTGCTCGATAGACGTGGATATACCTTTAGGCGCGTTTACCTGCGTTACGGGCGTATCGGGGTCCGGTAAGTCAAGTCTTGTCAATGAGATAGTCAGAAAGACGCTCTTGCGCGATCTCAACCGCGCTAGGGTACGACCTGCTGATTGCGACTCTATTTCCGGCATAGAGCACCTCGACAAGATAATCGACATAGACCAGTCGCCCATTGGACGCACGCCGAGAAGCAATCCCGCAACGTATACGGGTCTGTTCGACCTTATACGCGAGCTTTATGCCATGACTGCGGACGCACGTTCTCGCGGGTATATATCAAGCCGTTTCAGCTTCAACGTTCGTGGCGGGCGCTGTGAGGCGTGTAAGGGCGACGGCATAATAAAGATAGAGATGCACTTTCTCCCCGACGTATACATTCCTTGCGAAGTTTGCAAGGGTAAGCGTTATAACCGCGAAACGCTCGAGGTCAAGTACAAGGGCAAGAGTATTGCCGACGTACTTGATATGCGCGTGGAGGATGCCTGCGAGTTCTTCTCAAGCCAGCCGCGCATAACTAAAAAACTGCAAACACTACTCGACGTGGGTTTGGGGTACATCCGATTGGGCCAGCCTTCTACGACGCTCTCGGGTGGCGAAGCGCAACGAGTCAAGCTCGCCACAGAGCTCTCACGGCGTGATACCGGCCGCACATTCTACGTACTTGACGAGCCGACTACCGGCTTGCACACAGACGACGTTGCGCGGCTGCTCTCGATATTCGACCGCCTGTGCGCAAACGGCAGTACGGTGATGGTCATAGAGCACAATCTGGACGTCATTAAGACTGCCGACTACTTAATAGACTTGGGTCCCGAGGGCGGCAACAGGGGCGGCCGCCTCGTCGCCTGCGGTACCCCCGAGGAGGTTGCAGGCGTGGCCGGCAGCTATACTGGGCAGTACTTGGGCAGAATACTCTCGAAAGGGGTGACATGCAATGAATGAGCAGCTGGAACGATGGTATTTATTCGCATCGCAGAGGTGCTCAATTAGGAAATATCGCAGCAGTCCCATTTCTGCGGACATCGAGGAATTGGAGACTTTCGCGCGCTCTATCTCCGCGGGCGGAGTGCGAATAGTGATTAGCAAGAATCGCGACGTTTTTTCGCCAATATTCCTCGCTTTCGGAAAGATCACGGGAACAAGTGCATATGCTGCGTTTATTGCAAAGCGCGACACGCCAAGATGGAAGATTGGCTATGTGGGGGAGATGTTTATACTGGAGTGTTGTGCGAGAGGATTCGGCACTTGCTGGTTGGGTGCATCATATAAAAAAGAATCCGTAGCGACTGACCTCAAACTCAATGAGGATGAATACATCGCCTGCATAACACCCGTCGGTGTATCTGATGAGAGGTATATAGGTAGACCGCGAAAGGGCTTGGACGCGCTTACCGGTCTAAAGCCGGAGGAGCTCCGCGAGCTCCCGGAGTGGCAGAAGCTTGCCCTGGAATGTGCGCGAAACGCACCATCAGCCGTCAACGGACAACCGTGGCGATTCAATGTGTCTGAAGCTGGCTTGAGCATAATACAGACTTCGCGCAACTATGGATACGGTGAGCTCGACTGTGGCATTGCCATGCTGCATATGGAGCTAGGCGCCGCGCATGGCGGTGTATATGGGGACTGGCGCGTAGCTGGTGAACGGGTGCGTGCTGACTTCCAGCCAGCTATTTAAGCGTGACGTAGTACTGCTTGAATGCGGTAGTAGTCAACTGTATACACGGAACTGCGGCAGTGTTTATGAGCGGAATGCTAATGTGATCGCCCTTGCGCTCGGCATACGAATATGGCAAAAACCGATCGCCCGCCAATTCGCCGTATTCTGCGAAAATCAGCGGGACAGCAGAGCTGGCTGCGTCAATCTTGACAGATGTTTGTTCGCCTCGCTGAGTGACCTCAAAAGATAGCTTAGCTGCGTCCAACATGGCGGTATTCGTGTGAAACTCAGCGCTATGGGAGGTTTCGTAAATGGGCATGTCTCGCTGCAGGAGCCGCCGCTTAAGCGTAAACGCCGCAGCAGGAGAGGTGTCCGCACAAATCCATCGGCGACCTATGCTGTCCGCTGTTACAGCGAGGGTGCCGCTGCCGCTGAAGGCATCCAATACAATGTCATTTGCATTCGTAGACGCTAGTACCATGCGTTTGAGCAACTCGGCAGGCCTCTGACTTGGATAGCCGGTGTGTTCGGGGTGCTTGGAGGTTATGTTGTCAATATCGTCCCATACATCGCCCGGAAGTATCAGTGAGTCCTCATAGTATCGGTATTCTTTGCCGCGTGTTCTCACCGAAAAGTATATCCGGCCATCGGCGTCAATGCTGCGCTTCATGTGGTTCCGGCGCGCTATGCCGCGTGTCGTGCCGGCAGCGGGCAAATTCATGTAGTATTCCTTGCTGGCGCCGTACAAAAGAATCGTATCGTGGCGCGATGCAAAGCGTCTTGTGGAGCGACCGTTCAAGCGATAAGTCCATATTAGCTCGTTTACGAAGCATTTTGAACCAAATACTGCATCCAAAAGCTGCCTTGCCACCGACGATAGTGCTGGGGTAGTGTGAAGATAGAGCGCGCCGCTGGGGGAGAGCAGCTCCTTACAGAGGCGCAGTACGCTCGATAGGTACAGCTTGTAGTCATCCACCGTCGAGAAATCGTCGTATACCTCGTATGGAGCGCTCTTCCATGAACTGCGGCTGCGAATGCAATGAGTCGCATTAGACACTACGGGCGGATCGAGATAAACCAGCTGAATCCTGCCGGTATATGTGCTGGCGAGGCCTTCCATAACATTGAGCGCGTCACCTAATACGAACCGACCGACACTCGAGCTTTTTACGGTTTCCGTTATACTGCGGTTATCCATATAGCACCCCTTGTTTGTACTTGTGTATATTGTATCTTAATTTACGCTCTATCGCAAGCAATATGTTGTAATACTTCAAATTCACTGTATTTGCCAAATTCTAATCGGCACATTCAAACAATACTATAACTGAGGTGGTTAAGTTGAGAAGATCCTATGGCGCACTATGCATTGTACTGACTTTGTTGTTAATCGGCGGCTGCGCGACCGGTGAGGACAAGATCGGCATATCGGTTGAAATAGACGGCATGGAGGTAGATGGGCTGACGGAATACCAGGCGCATGAGAAGCTGTCTTACCATTACGCTAGGGTTCTGGCGGATAAGAAACTGGTTATAACCACAACCGATGGCCGTACCGCTACTACGAGCGCAGATAAGCTCGGTGTCACCTTTGATTATGAGGATGCGGTCGCAAGAGCTATGAGCTTGAGCTACTTGCCGTGGAATGGCACTTCAGGGCGCTCGTTCGACGTATCTATGCAAATCGACAAGGATGCCATTAAGCGCGAGCTGACCCGTATCACTGCAGAGTTCAATTCTCAACCACAAGACGCGGCGTTTCGATACAACCCGCGAAGCGAAACCTTCTTTGACATTGCTTCGGAGAAAAATGGAACGAGGGTAGATATCGACGGTTTGGTGGAGCAGGTCTCGCAAGCCCTGATGCGAAACGAAGAGCTGAGCTTTGAAACAGAATTGACAAAGCTGGAGGCGCAATACACGCTTCAGGACGCACAGGCGGACTGCGCCATGCTCTGTGAGTTCACCACTGAGTTCGCGGATGGCTCGCTCGCGGCTGAAAACAGAGTACTCAATATAGAGAAGGGCGCAAAGCTAATCGACGGCTATGAACTGGAGCCGGGTGAAGAATTTGATATCAACGCGGTCCTCGGCGCACGAAACGAGGAAAACGGCTGGTATGAGGCGCCGGGCATAGTACATGGCAGATATCAGCCTGAGTACGGTGGGGGAATATGCCAGGTGTCGACTACGCTATACAATGCCGCACTACTCGCCAGGCTCACGATTACCGAGCGCCATCATCATTCATGGCCAATGGGTTACATCGCAATAGGACAGGACGCAACCATTAGCACAGGCGGCCCGAACCTGCGCTTTGTCAACTCCTCAGAACATGCGATAGTAATATCCGCCTTGACAGATTCGGACAACAAGACTTTGACCGTGCGGATATTCGGCCGCGATTATGAAGACGGCTACCGCGTCGAACTAAAGTCTGCCAAACTAAAGCAACTCCCTCAGCCGGATGCGGAATACAAACTCGATACTAACCTGCCGCCGAATACCACCGAATGTTACCGCAAGGGCAGGGCAGGGAGCGTTTCAGAGACCTACATACATTATTATGATGCGGAAGGCGAGCTCGTGAAGAAAGAGCTCGTAAGTCGCGACACCTACAAGCCCATATCGGCCATATACTATGTATCTGAGGACGTGTACTACGCCATGCAGTACGGCGGGGGTTAAGCGGCGGGTAGAATGTGCTCATAATAGTACGCGAGCAGCAGGTCTACCATCTCTCCATAGCTCTTCACACCGGATTCCTGATTGTGAAACTGGAGGTAGTTGTCATTTAGATCATTAAAAGCCTCTTCAACACTACCATCGAATTGCTTCCAGTATTCATTGTAATTGGCGAGATCCTTTTTCAAGCCATCGCTGTACTGTGCATAGACTTCGAAGTACATGTCCGCATCCGCTTCGTACAGCTTGTTAGTGCAGTTAATCAGGGCGAGCATGGTAGTGGAATAACGAAGCTCCGTCGAGTTGGAGTGAGCTCCCGCCAAGTATGCGATGAAGTTGGCTTCGTTTTCTCGCGCAAAGCCGAGTTGATGAGCGGCCTCGTGTGCCGACGAGGAGAGTATCAGCAGCGATGGCTGATCTATATTAACATTCGGCTCGGCGGTAAATGGGATGTAAATACCTGAGATGCCCGCATAGGACATAGCGCGTGAAAAGACCACGCCCTTGACATTGCCCACATTGCCCTCGAAAACCGGGAAAGCCTCCGCTAATTCGGCGTATGACGCCGCAACGCAGCGCTGAAGCTCGGTATAGTCGGCGACGCTCTCATATACTCCGTCGGCGTTAACCGGTACTGATTCGCGCAGCTCGTTTGCCTGTCCAACGAGGTAGAAGCTGACCTCCTGGAGTTCTTCCGTGGAGCGTGGGTGCACATCGAGCTCCAGCTTGGTATCGAGCGTGCTTGAATAGTAATTGAAGCCCCATAGTACATAGAACATATTGAGCATAACGCCTGCAACAATGGCGATCGTCAGAAGCGCGCTGATAAACCTGGCAGGTTTAGTCTTGCGCATAATGAGGCGAACCACAAGCGTGATGATGAGCGCGCTAACGCCCAGCACAACTATGATTATCAAGAATTCTGCAAGTGAGAATGGCAGGAATGCTGTAATGGTCTGCAGGACGGACGAGAGCGCAGGAAACAGGCTTTCAGCATAGTACCCATCTATAAATGACGTTAGCTTGGTCGCAAAGAGCGGCATGGCAAATCCCAGTGGAATCAGCAGCAACCAAGGCAGCTTAATGAACACGCTGCGCCAAGAGTTCTTGTCATTCTTTCCACGCCTGTTTTTAGATGAACCCGTAGACGACATATCGCACCTCCCTTATCCGAGCACATTATAGCACAAACTCCCATGCTGACAACAGAATCAGAATAGCGTCGTCTTTGTTTTGAAGTGATAAACGCAGTTCGATGTGATATAATGACCAAAACGCTGTTCGGAGGATTTATGAGCAATACTATGCCATGGAGAGATCGCATGAGGGTGAAGGTAGATTTCTCGAATATGATGGCGGAGAATATTGGTGAACGCGGCATACGGGACATTGACTTCTCGGAAGCTTTTGAGAACTGCAGCTACGCGGTAACGCAGACAGATGCTGCGCGCAACGCTATGAGGTGGCGCGACCTTCATTCAGTGCAGTCAGATGTGCTCCCCGAGGTAAAGCGCATAGCAGAGCGGGTACGCCGTTCTTATGATACTTTTGTCGTGCTTGGCATAGGCGGCAGCGCGCTCGGCCCGATTGCCGTGCAGCAGGCGCTGAACCATCTTCATTACAACTCATTGCCGGCCGAGACGCGCAACGGGCCCAAGTTCTATGTAGAGGACAATATTGATCCTCAGCGCATGAGCGACTTGCTTGATATTATCGACCTCAGATCCACGGCTTTTAACGTAATATCGAAGTCAGGCAGCACGTCAGAGACGATGGCGCAGCTGCTGATAATCATTGCCGCCCTCAAAGACGCCGTCGGAGACGAGTGGGCTTCGCATTTGATAATAACTACTGACAGGGAGAGGGGCAATCTCATCGGGGTCGCAAAAGCGCATGGCATGGATACACTCTATGTGCCTGATGGCGTCGGCGGAAGATTTAGCGAACTGTGTCCCGTGGGGCTGCTTCCGGCAGCGGTATGTGGAATCGACATTGAGGCGCTGTTAGATGGAGCGAGGTACATGGATGAACTCTGCACGGGCAAAACTGCGGGCAATCCGGCGTACACTCTAGCGGTTTTAAGCCTGTTGGCGATTAAAAAGGGTTGCAACATCAGTGTCATTATGCCATATTCCGATTCACTTAAGTACTTTGCCGATTGGTATGCGCAGCTTTGGGCGGAGTCGCTCGGAAAAGCGACAGACAGGTGCGGCAACATCGTGCACTGCGGACAAACACCGGTAAAGGCGCTCGGCGTCACCGACCAGCATTCACAGGTTCAGTTGTATACCGGGGGCCCTTTTGATAAAGTGATTACATTTATCGGGGTAGATAACCACCGCGCAAACGTATGCATTCCGCGAGAGCTCACAGAAATACCGGACATCGCTTTTTTATGCGGCTCGACGCTGAACGCGCTGTTGGATTCCGAACTGTACGCTACGCAGTACGCCGTTTCCAAGAGCGGGCATATGAACCTGTTGGTGTGCATGCCGGAGGTCAACGCCTTCACCGTTGGACAGCTCATAATGCTGTTCGAGCTTCAGACCGCGTACATGGGCGAACTGCTCAATATAGATGCCTTTGATCAGCCCGGCGTGGAAGAGGGGAAAAACGCCACGTATGCGTTGCTCGGAAAGCGCGGATTCGACGATAAACGAGAGGAGTTGGAGCGAGCAAGTGCGAGCACGATTCGTTACAGAGTGTGAGCTGTCGAAATGTAAACCTAATGTAAACAGATGCCGCTTCGAGTGACAATGCGCTGCAACTGTTATACAATCAGACTGCATGAAGAGATTAAAATGCTATTGAGGTGAAGGTAATGAAACGCACGGTATCCATAATACTCTCGGCGCTGTTCGCTGTAACGCTGGTGTGCGGCTGCACTGTCGAGTCCGCTCCGAGCGCTACGCCAGAGTTTACGACGCCGCTTGCCACTGCTACGCCGGAACCTACGACTGCGCCAACGCCTGTTACCGCTAAGACCGACTTGATTGGTTTTGTCATAAGTGACGACCAGTCCTTTGCCGCTTGTTCGCTTATGTATGGATTCCTGCAAACCACCGCAGAGCTCGGCAATCCGTCGGTAATATTGAGGTATGGCGAAGAGACAACGGCGCTTGAAGCCGTGCAAAGAGGGATTGATTTGGGCTGTGCAGGTATGCTGATAATGAATCCGGGCGCCGTTAATAACGATGCAATTGCGCTTGCAAAACAGAATGGACTCAGCGTTATCACCCCGGTAGACAGGACGGATTCAGAGGCGGATATAAACGTATATGTAGATTCGGAAGATCACCTAATAGAAATGTGCATTGCAGCTGTGGACAGGATGACCGAGCGCAGCATCAGCAAGAACGGCGGACGCATTTTGATATACGGCAAGAGTCCCGCTCCGCTATACAACAGATGCTTGCAAATGGTGCAGGAGAGTTACTCACAGTACGGCGTACTCAGCTTTACACGCACAACCGACAACACAGACGCAGCCATTGAGGAGCTGACGAATTATCTACTCACGCACAGGGGCATATGCGCTCTCGTTGCCATTGGCGACAAGGACTCGCAAGTGGCGAGGGATGCCCGCGAAGCCGCCAGTGCCATAATCGGAAACTCCGGCGTACCCGAAGAAGCGGACGCAATAGAGGGCGTAGCAAATGCATCGGGTTATGTGCTTCCTGAGATAAGCAGTAACCTGAGAAGCAATACTGCGATAACCATATTCGGCACAGGCTTTACAGACGAGAACATCGACTTGATAAGCCGTGAGCGGATTTATGGTCTTTCTATCATTCCATATTACGACACCGCAGTGAACTGCGTCATGCTCATGGACAGGCTGCTGCGAGGTGAGGAATTGATGTCGTCCGCTAAGGTGAACCGGCCGATAATCCGGCATGACACTATTGAGAAATATGTAACGGTATACGATGAGATTAAGGAGCTGTTCGCAATAGAGCAGGCAGAGTAACCGCGATGCATTCGCTTGAGAGGAATCCAGTAAAGAAGATAGACTGGCTGACCATCATTCTGGTGCTCGGCCTTGTTGCGTTTGGCCTCGTAAGTCTATCGAGCATCATGGCAACGCCTCTCAGTGGAACCGAACAATCCATCACTGATTACATCGATAAGCTCAACATGGAGTATATAACGCGACAGGCGCAGAATTTCCTCATTGCAGCTGCGGCTTGTATTGTAGTGACTCTGTTCGACTATGAGATATTCAAGACTTTTGCACCATGGACATATCTCTTTGTGCTGTTGCTGTTGCTGTTGTTGTTTGCTGTCGGAGTCATAAGGGGAGGAACGCAGGGTTGGTTCGTATCCGAGGCTATTGAGCGAGCATTCCAGCCCTCAGAGTTGACGAAAGTTGCGCTGATAGTGTTGTTGTCGCGTGTAGTGTCATCCGCAATGGATAAGGACGGGAGAATAAAGCGCTTTAAGGATATTGCCCTGTGCGTTGCTATAACAGCCGTACCTTTTGCGTTGATTTGGCTTCAGCCTGACGCTGGCTCCGCGTTTGTGTGTGTCGTAATACTCATTGTGTTGCTGTTCGTCGGCAGAGTGAGTTGGAAGCTGATAATCCCCGTCGGTATAGGCCTGGCCGGTCTCGTTGTAGTAGCATATTTCTTCTTGATGGAGGATTACCAGGTTTCGCGTATACAGGACTTCTTTACGGCATTGGTCGACCCGTCCATGCTCGAGGAGGATAGCGATGTATGGCTTGCTTTGACCGCAATCGGTTCCGGACAGATGTGGGGCAAAGGTTTTTTCTCAACCGCAACCCTGGCTCAACTCAGGTGGATACGTGCAAGACACACTGACTACATCTTTGCTGGAATAAGCGAGGGCGTCGGTTTTGTCGGCGGCACCATACTTATACTCGTATATCTCGTGCTCGCAATTAGATGGATTTACCTGTCTATTAAAGCACGCGATACATTCGGGTCATGTCTGATAATGGGATGCGTCGCAATGCTCATCGCCCATGTATTTGAGAATATCGGAATGAACATAGGTTTGATGCCCGTAACTGGTATACCTTTGCCCTTTATCAGCTATGGCGGCTCCAATTTGCTTACGAACATGATTGCTGTTGGAATAGTCCTAAATGTCGGCCTGCGACGACCCATGAAGAAAACCAGATAGAGTACGGGCGGCTTGTGCGGCGTATAAGCTGCTTTCTTTGCGCATAGTGTTTATATGTGGGAGGTAAGCTATATGCCGCAAAAAGACAGGACTATTCTCATGTCATTTGAACTAATGCGACCGGAGAGAAGGCGCAAGTTAACGCGAACTAAAAGGGCTATAACAGGCACAGATAGAAAGCGGAAGATAGATTTACGGGACTCGGTATCCATGCTCGTTAAGCTCGGATTGTGCATTGCAGCATGTGCGATAGTGTTGTTTGTATGTCTCGCCACTGCGGTGGGACAACGTGAGGTGTCGGGTGACGAGCATAGCGCCGACGACACCGAGGACACCTTCGGGAGATTGAAGTATGTTGAGTTTCCGGGTATCGCAGAGGTATTTGCCGTGTCCGGAAATGCCGATACCCCGGTAGAGTACAGCAGAGGCGAATTCCTGTCTGGTGGCAAAGTCGCTTGTTTTTACGCACAAGCGGGGAGTTTCGTGTGCGCGCTTAACTCCGGCAGGGTCGCAGGGGTGGGTGTGGACTCGGTATACGGTGATTATATCATAATTGAATGCGCGGACGGCACTCGTGCGCAGTATTCGGGTATAGCGGAAGTGCTCATAGAATTGGGTCAACCCATCGCGAGGGGCGACAGGCTCGGAACCTCAGGTTATGTGCTTTGTTATTCGCTCAGTGAGGACGGTGAGCTACGAGAACTATACGACGTCTTCAGATTCTGATATGCGCCTTTTCAGCGTAGGTGCTGTGAGCGTCAAGTGCAATCCGCTCGTTTTGATTGTCATTGCAGTTTCATTCGTGTTCGGACTGGCAGAGTTGCTGCTATTGACGATATTGTCGCTGAGCGTGCACGAGTTCGCGCACATATACATGGCGAAACAGTGCGGCGTGAGCGTAAGCGAACTGGAACTGCTGCCAATTGGGTGTGTCGCCCGCATGGACACGCGAAAACTAACCGCTTCAAAACACGAGCGCACTATTGCCATGGCAGGGCCGTTGGCGAGCGCTCTGTTTGCACTGTGCGTTTACGGCATAGCTGGTGTCGCAGACATCTGCTCGGAGGTGTTGGATGAGCTTATCGCACTCAACCTTGCGTTGTGCTTGTTCAATCTGTTTCCCGCGTTGCCGCTTGACGGCGGGAGGGTTGCGCGGTCTTTTTTAGCCGAAAGGCTTGGCTATGTTGCCGCAACCAGGGCGTGCAGCATCGCAGGTATCGCACTGGGCTTTATCGCATTTGGTGCCGGTATTGCTCTTGCGGTTCTGGATCGGTGTAACGCTGCCCCTGCGCTCATAGGTTTTACGATTTTGGCAGCCTCACAGCGCGAGCTCAAGTACGCGACGTCCGACAATTTGACTGCCATAGCGAGTCGCACATCGCGTATATTCACTGGAGCTTCATACAGGACTATGGTCATCGCCATGCATATGGACACCAGCGCCGGAGACGCCGTAAAAGCGCTTTCGGGGAAGCACTACAATGTAGTAAATGTCGTCGACTCAAATATGAAGCGCATAGGCGATTTAGATGAAGGAGCTTTGATTGAGGCTATTGCAAAGCGCGGCTCCACGGTATCTTTGGGTGAGCTATGCATTGACCGACCGCCGGTTCGATGATACAATTATCGTGCAAAAGCAACATTGGAGGAATGATTTGGACAATTCCGTTTTTGATGCGCTGCTCACTTCGGTTGAGAAGCCGGCCAGGTACATGGGGGGTGAGCTGAACAGCATCTACAAGCAAAACGCCCTTTTCTCGTTCGCATTGTGTTTTCCGGACGTATATGAGATAGGCATGTCGCATCTTGGCTCCCGCATACTGTACAATGTACTCAACAAGCGCGATGATACGTTCTGTGAACGAGTCTTTACGCCTTGGGTGGATATGGAGCGCAAGCTGCGGGACTGCGCGCTGCCGCTATTCTCAATTGAAACGAGAAAGCCGCTCAACGAGTTCGATATAATCGGGTTTTCACTGCTGTACGAGATGAGTTACACGAATATACTCACCATGCTCGACCTCAGCGGCATACCGTTCTATTCACGCGACAGGGGCGAAGAGCACCCCATTATCATGTGCGGCGGGCCCTGCGCCTGCAATCCGGAGCCGATTGCCGATTTCATGGACGTAGTGGTGATTGGAGATGGGGAAGAGGTAGTAAATGACATAATGGACGTATATGCCGCATGCAGGCGCGATGGCATGAGCAAGCGCGACACTTTGCTCGCCATGGCGCATATTGACGGCGTATATCTCCCCTCGATGTACGAGCCAGTGTATGAGCACGGACGTTATACCGGCACCGTGCCTATGTGCACCTCCGTCCCTGCTACGACCGTAAGAAGAGTACTGCGCAATCTCGATGGCGCTGAGTATGTCGGCAAACTCATTGTGCCGTTCATGGCAATAGTGCATGACCGCATAGCTTTAGAGTTGTTCAGGGGCTGCACGAGAGGGTGCAGGTTTTGTCAAGCTGGGTTTGTTTACAGGCCGCTCCGAGAGCGCAGCGTAGAGACGCTGATGGACAGCGCGCGTTCGATATTCGACTGCACGGGTTATGATGAAATATCGCTCTTCTCACTAAGCTCTGGGGATTACAGCGCCATACACGAACTCGTACCTGCCATTGTCGATGAATTCTCTGGTAGAAACGTGTCGATCGCGCTGCCGTCTTTGAGAATCGACTCCTACTTGAAGCAGGATCTGGAGAAAATACGAACTGTAAGGAAAACTGGACTGACATTGGCGCCGGAAGCGGGTACGCAGCGACTCCGTGATGTTATAAACAAGGGCGTGTCCGAAGCCGACTTGCTCAGAAGTGTGCGGGACGCCTTCGAGTCCGGATGGACAAGCGTCAAGCTCTACTTCATGATCGGATTACCGACCGAGACCGACGAAGATATACGCGGCATAGCCGATTTGGCGCGCAAAGTAACCGCCGAATTCTACTCGTTGCCGAAAAACTCACGCGGCAAGGGGTTAAAGGTTACGGTCAGCGTTTCTACTTTCGTACCAAAGCCGTTTACTCCGTTCCAATGGGATGCGCAGATTTCACCAATTGAGATCAGGCGTCGTCAGCTGCTGCTCAAAGAAGCGCTGAGGGGTATGAGGAGCGTCGAATACCAGTACCATGACTCCGCTACCAGCGTGCTGGAGGCAGTGTTCGCGCGTGGCGACAGGCGTCTGGCGCGTGTTATTGAGGGCGCTTACAAGAGGGGAGCCCGATTGGACTCGTGGGACGAGTGTTTCAATGCGGATGCGTATGCGGCTGCGTTTGAAGCAGAAGGCATAAGCACAGAGGAGTATGCGGCGCGTGTGCGCAGCACAGATGAGGTGCTCCCCTGGGATCACATAGATATGTTGGTTAAAAAGTCATATCTCGTACGAGAGCGTGATAAAGCTTCGCGCGCAGAGACGACGAGGGACTGCAGGATGGGCTGCAACGGCTGTTTCGGAGATAAGTATGAGGATTATTGCAAGGTTCTCTAAGGGCGAAAACGTGCGATTCGTGTCGCACCTTGATGTGCAGCGGCTGTTTCACCGCGCGCTTATGCGGGCAGGCCTGCCGGTAGAGTTCTCTAACGGATACAATCCGCATCCGCTGACTTCATTCGCAACTGCGCTGTCAGTAGGCGTGTCAAGCGAAGCGGAATGGCTCGAAGTAAGGCTTAAATACGACGTAGAGCCGCAGGACTTCTTGGACAGGCTGAATGCATCGTTGCCAAACGGGTTTCGCATCGAGGAGGCGTTTGCCAACGAAGGTGACGGGGGAGGTTCACTTTCCTCATGCATGGTCGCTGCCGAATACGCGCTGCAGTTTACCTGTAACTCGCACGAGGCTGCAGTACGCCTGACTGAAGACGCGTTTGATTTGCTAAATGGCCCTATCGTCGTTACAAAACGCACGAAGAGAGCTGGTTCGAAAGAAGTAGATATACGTCCCGGCATATTCTATATAGAGATTACTTTTGACGATGAGGTCGTGCGCATGCTGGTCGTATGCGAGCTGACATCAACGGGCGGCACTAATCCCGAGCTGCTTGTAAAGGCGCTCATGGATCGCGCTGGAATGTGTTTTGGCTACCGCATACACCGCAAATGCATATACTCTGCTGACGGCTCGTATATGCCGAAGTATCATGCGATCGTCATGCCATCCGATACGGTGACTACATGAGATTTACCGTCAAAATCGCTGCACTGGCGATGATACTGGCAATGCTCGGCTGTCAACCCTCGCATAACGGCAGCACTGGCGATGCTTCACCCGCCATACCTGCAACACCTAGTCATGCGCTCACACCGACGCCGGTTATCACACCGCGCTTGACGCACGCTTATACGCCGAATTTGACACCCGTCGCTACGCCATCTCCTACCGCGCAACCTACCGGGGATGAGCTTCTGTCGGCATTTATGTCCACGATGACCATTGACGAGAAGCTCGGACAGCTCGTCATGTTTGGCTTCAGCGGCACAGATGCGCCGTCTGCAGACTTTGTTGAATTCTACAACGAAATGCTGGTCGGCAACACAATACTGTATGGCAATAACATATCCAATGATGATAGCGACGGCGGGTTTTCCAGGTGCAAAGCCTTGCTCGATGACTTGATCGACGCAACCGCTGCCTCGGAGCGTATTCCCATGCTCATAAGCATCGATGTGGAGGGCGGAGGCGTAACGCGGCTCAAGTGGGATAAGTGGCCGCGGCACGCCTATACGCTCGGTGAGCTCAACGACTCCGAGCTTGCACGCGAGCAGTTTCAGTACATAGCGCGAGGACTGTTATCTGTTGGCATAAATGTGAACCTTGCTCCATGCATCGATGTAGCACCGTCGCCGCTCGATACATTCCTCTATAAGCGTATCATAAGCTCCGACGCCGGCATCGTCTCAAGAATAGGCGTTGCGTGCATGCGTGGACTCTTAGACGAGGGCTGCATATCCTTCGTCAAGCATTATCCCGGCCATGGCGCTACGACGGAGGATTCGCATGAGATAACGCCCGTTGTAGATAAGACCTTGGATGAGCTCTGTCAGTACGACTTACTACCCTTTATTGCCGCCATAGAGGCAGGCGTGCCGGGAGTTATGGTGACTCACATACTGTACCCACAGCTCGACGTAAACAATGTCGCTTCGACCTCCGCGGTGCTGATAGATGAAATCCTGCGCTCGCAGTTGGGGTTTGAAGGCGTTGTGATGTCGGACGACTTCCGAATGGCTGGTCTGACGCGCACGATGACTGTGGGCGAGGCGGCTGTCAGCTTTATCAACGCGGGAGGCGACATAATCCTGTGCGGGGCGCGGTTGTCGTTACAGCGCGAAATAATGCAATCGCTGAGAAGTGCGTACGATTCCGGGGCGCTGACACTCGACCGCATTGACGAGAGCGTAAGACGCGTATTGCAAATGAAAATTGACTACCTTGATTGGACGCCGCGCGTATAGTTCGACATTCGATGTATTTGCATCCGGCGCGATTTGTGTTAGAATATATCGGAGGTGCGCGTGATTATTCTTGGAATTGACCCCGGATACGCCTTGTTAGGATACGGCGCAATCGAATGCACTCGCACAGGCGAGGCGAAGGCGTTGGATTACGGCGTGATTGAAACCTCCGCAGGCGTGCCGTTTCCGGAGCGTTTGGAGCGGCTATACCTCGGTGTGCGTCAGCTCATCGAGCTCTACAAGCCGAATCAAATAGCCTTTGAAGAATTGTTTTTCGCGCGCAACACCGCAACAGCCCTGTTGGTAGGCGCCGCGCGCGGTGTGGCAGTTCTGGCGGCTCAACAGAGCGATAGACCGCTCTATGAGTATACGCCCATGCAGATAAAGTCTGCCGTCACCGGAAACGGTCATGCAGATAAGAGCCAAGTTCAGGAGATGATACGGATACTGCTGCGCTTGAAGGCGAAGCCCCGCCCCGACGATGCTGCCGATGCGCTTGCTGTCGCGCTGTGTCACGCAAACACACTCGGGCCCGCAACGGAGGAATTCCAAATTAAGTGAGGAGCGCGAATGATTGCATACATTAATGGTCGCGTCGACAAGGTCGACGTGGACAGAGCCATAATTGAAGTGTCCGGAATGGGATATGAGTTGCTGTGCAGTGATAATACGCTGAGAAAGCTCACTCCGGGTACGGACTCTAAGCTCTATGTTCACTTTCAGGTCGCTCAGGACGCTTTTACACTCTTTGGTTTCTACGACGAGGAAGAGCGCTGGATGTTTCGCCGCTTGATATCTGTCTCAAAGATAGGGCCTAAGACGGCGCTGAGCGCGCTCAGTGTGCTCACCCCCGAAGATATAGCCGCCGCTGTGTTGACGGATAATGTGTCGGCTTTTGACAGGGTGTCGGGCGTCGGCAAAAAGACCGCGGCTCGACTGTTGTTGGAGCTGAAGGAGACTATGACCGACTTTGGCGGTTACTACACCGCAAGCGATGTAGATTCGCATGCCGGCGGCGCATCCGCAGATGCCTCTATTAGGTCGGAAGCGGTGGCGGCGCTCGTCGCTTTAGGCTATGACGGCGTAACGGCAGGGCGCACTGTGGTATCCGTAGCGCAGCCGGGTATGTCGGTTGAAGACATGGTGCTCGCCGCACTCAAGTCTATTCCGGGTTAAGGAGTGTGCAATGGCTGACGAAAGACTGATTTCATCTTCAATGCTCGCTGACGACGAGTTCTCCGAGTACAAGCTGCGCCCCCACCTGCTGTCGGAGTACATCGGCCAGAGCGAGGTCAAGGAACACATGCGGATATACATTGACGCCGCCGTGCAGCGTGGTGAACCGCTCGACCACACATTGCTGTACGGGCCGCCCGGACTTGGGAAAACCACCTTAGCAGCTATAATCGCCAATGAGATGTCCAGCAACTTGCGTACGACATCGGGGCCGGCTATATCGCATACAGGCGATCTCGCCGCGCTGCTGACCAAATTGGCGCCGGGTGATGTGTTGTTTATAGACGAGATACACAGACTCAGCCCCGCCATAGAGGAAGTACTCTACCCGGCGATGGAGGACTACAAGCTCGACATAATAATCGGCAAGGGCCCCGCAGCGAAGTCCATCCGCATTGATTTGCCCCCGTTCACTCTGGTTGGCGCGACAACGCGCATGGGGCTTCTGACCTCACCATTGCGCGACCGATTTGGCATAAAGGAACAGTTGCAGTTCTATCTGCCCGAGGACTTGGTTCAGATAATCGTGCGCAGTGCTGGAATAATCGGTGTGGAGATAGAGACCGACGGCGCGTACGAGATAGCCAGAAGGTCTCGCGGTACGCCGAGGATAGCGAATAGGCTCCTCCGGCGAATTCGCGACTACACGCAGATTAAGGGAGACGGCATAATAGACCTGGATACAGCGAGAGCGGGACTTAACATGCTCAGTGTCGATTCTCTCGGGCTGGATATGACAGACAGGAAAATACTCTCGGCGATGATATTCAAGTTTGGTGGCAGGCCGGTAGGCGTAGACACGCTCGCCGCGGCGACTAACGAGGATGCGTCGACGATTGAGGATGTATATGAGCCGTATTTGCTGCAGTTAGGCTTCATTGCGCGTACACCGCGCGGTCGCGTACTGCTGGAACAGGGCTACAAACACATGGGTTGCGATGCCCCAAATAACGACGAATAGCATAGAGGGAGGTTGGTATGAGCAGAAAGACAAAGGAACTTGGACTGATTATCGATCAGCTCAAACAGGAATTGGCCGTCAACAAACAGCTCCAGACGAATCTCGAATGCGAGGTGGCAGTATACCGCGCCAAAGAGGCAGCCATCGTTTCGGCATTGACAGAGGCTCAGGCGAGTGCGCTGCGCATTGAAGGTGAAGCGCAGGCGCGTGCCGACGCCATAATCCGCAATGCCGAGTTAGAGGCACAGGAAAGAGTGGCACAGGCTGATAGCGCCGCCGCGGCTACAAATGAGCGCGTGGAGGCCATATTGGCAGAGGCAAATGAAGAGCGCGAGAAGCTGCTGGCGGAAACTCAAGCAGAAGCGACGCGCGTCCTGGCGCAGGCGAGAGACGCTTATGACGCATATGTCGCCCGAATTAACGGCCTTAACGAGATGTTAGACCACTCCGCCGCTGAGACGAAGTCGGCGCTCACAAAACTCGAAGCATTTTTGTGCGAAGTGCGCCCCGTTACTGATACAGAGTTCGCATTTGAGCTCATGCCCAGGGAACAGCCTGTATCTGACCCGCTGCCCGATGAATATGATTCACCGGCGGATCTCATGAAGACTATCTACGCCATTCAGAACAGGGAGATACCGCTGGAGAGCGACGTTGTTGCGGATGATGAAGGTGACGCAACAGATGCGGACAGCGACTCAGACGCCGAAGCAACCGACGCCGCGCCCTGCGATGAGGAGGATGACGCTGATTCGCTGCTGACAGTAGACAGCATTATTGCTACCGCAGTCGAAAGCGCCGATGAGTCGATTGATGCAGTGGCCTCCGAGGAAGAGCTAAACGCGATAATCAACGATGTGCTAAATGTGTAGGTTTGTCAAACATGTTGGACAGTATAGGCACGAAGGAAGTCGTTGGGG
>JAUNBH010000011.1 GCA_030527165.1 Clostridia bacterium | reverse complement strand
GGCCGCGCCCCCGTGCCCTTCTCGCGCAAAGCGAGAAGTTACCTTGGGTGGGTGGGCGGGGAAAAATTCCGCAGCTGCGCCGCGCATGATATTGGCATTTGCGTCGTTCGTCGCTTTTTTTCATTTATTTCCACGGCAGCGAATTGGAATCCGGCGCATAATAAGGCTATCAGTCAAAAGAGGGGAGTGAAAATATGAAGTCCTGGATTTTTGTTGCAGGTATGGCGGCAGGCGCGCTGATGGCAACCTCGGCGGTAGCCTCCATGTACCCGGATGTGCCGCGGCGCATGCTTAGGGATTCCAAGCGCACAATGATGCACGCCAAGCGCTTCTCAAAGCGCCTTATGGGCTGAGAATGCGCCGCAAAAAAGGCACGGAGGCGAACCCCTGTGCCTTTTTATCATGCGAAATCGCAGCGCTGCGCCTACTTGGGCGCGTCCGCGTTGTCCGCGGCTGCACGGGCGGCCTTCTTTCTATTGCCGCGCCGCACCAAAAGCACCACTACGACGATAATGACGGCGATTATCGCTATCACCGGAAAGCCGCCTATCAGCACGATGAGCAGGCCTTCACCAAAGTCCGCCAGCCCGTTTACGGTGCCGCTGAACGCCTCTGATATGCGCGTGCCAAGCGTATCCCCCATGCCGGTCTCGGCGATTACGAGCTCACGCATGGACACTGTCAGCGTCGAGTACGCCACCAGCGAATCGTATTTGTTGAGCAGCCCCGTAAGCGAGTCTATCTCGTATGCGAGCGCGCTGAGCTTATCCTCCAGTATGAGTATATCATCCAGCGTTTGCGCCTGATCTAACAGTTCTAAAACGCGCTCATGCTGCTTGCGGTACATCTCCAACCGCGTTTCGACGTCATAATAGGACTCCGTTATATCCTCGTCGCTCTCGACATACTGCGTCACGGTAGCGCGCTGAGACAGTTCCTCCACGAACGAATCGAACACTGCCGCAGGCACCCGAATGGTCAGCTCCAGCGTCCTGCCGGCATCGCCGTACTCCACCGGAGCGGTGCCGTATACCGATGCGGACGACACATAACCGCCCAAATCCTCCGCGCGCTCCCTGATAAAACTGTAAACGGAGTCAAACTCGCGCGTTTCGAGGTTCAAGGAGCCGCGCTTTATGCGCTTCTCACCGTATATGGCGCTTGACTCTCCGTCAGTCGGAGAGGTAGTCGTGATGTCCCACTGATCCGTCAGCTGCTTGTCGTCATAGCTCTCCCAATCGACCTGCGGCATGGCGGTAACGCCCCCTTCATACCTCGGGGCGCCGTCCGTGTATTCATTGGCATCCAGCACCGCACTGCACCCGCCGAGCACGCATGCAATCGCGAGCAGCGCCGCCGCTGCGGCAAACCATTTCTTATTCATATGCGACCTCCGCTCTTTTTCAGATTATACGCGCTCGCCCTCAGTCGCGTTGCGTGTTTTGTGAAAAAACTAATACGTCCTGGGCTGCTCTCGCCCGCTAAGCACTCTGAGCCCGCCCTCTGCAAGCGCCTTGAGCTCGTCCTCGCCCGGATACACCACTACCGGCGCTATGAACTCGACGTGCGCGCGTATGTTTGACATCAATAGCTCGCTTCGCGCCATGCCGCCCGTGATTATAATGGCCTCCGCCCTGCCCTTAAGCGCCGCCGCCATAGCGGCTATATGCTTCGCCACGCCGTAGCCCATCGCCTCGAATACGAGCGCCGCCTTCTGATCGCCGCAGGCTATGCGGCGCTCCACCTCGCGGCAGTCAGTCGTGCCAAGATGCGCAACAAACCCGCCCTTCTTCGTGGCGTAGTCCAGCATCTGCTGCCGCGTGTGCTCGCCGGAGAAGCACATCTCGACCACTTTGGTCACTTCCACGGCGCCACAGCGCTCCGGCGAGAGCGGCCCATCGCCGTCTATCGCGTTCGTGACGTCGATTACCCTGCCGAACTCGTGTGCGCCTATGGATATGCCGCCGCCCAAATGCGCCACGACGACACAGCACTCGTCATAGCGCTTGCCCACCGACTTGGCGTATGCGCGCGCGACGGACTTCTGATTGAGGGCGTGGAACACGCTCGTGCGCGGTGCGCCAGGTATCCCCGTCACCTTTGCAACCTCGTCGCGCTCATCGACCACGACCGGGTCTACTATGTACGATGGCTTGCCATACCTGTCGCCGTATGCGCGCGCGAATATACCGCCCAGCGCCGACGCGTGCAACGCCGCCTTGCCGCACGTCAAGTCGCGCAGCATCTCGTCCGTGACCTCGTACACTCCGCTCAGCATGGGCTTGAGTATGCCGCCGCGCCCTACAAACGCGTCTATGGATTCCGGCGCTATGGCGCGCTCGCTCAAGACGCGGTCGATAGTCGCGAGCCGCATTTCACGCTGTTCCATTATCGTATGAAAGTGCGAGAGTTCCTCCGTGGAGTGGGATATGCTCTGCTCGAACACGCACTCGTCGCCGTCGAACACGCCTATCTTGGTAGATGTGGAACCGGGGTTTATACTGAGTATTCGGTATGTTCTCGTTTCCATGGCAATCCTCCTATTAGCATTCATCTGATTATACATGCACTCATCGCACAAAAAAAGCCACGGCTCCGCTATATATCATGTATTGCCGCCCATATGGCGGTTGACAGCGTTCTCCCGAGTAGGGCATAATAGAGGGTAAAAAACGAAAGGGCGTGATACCGTGGACAAAGCGACGCTTACCCCGAGAAACTTCATAGAGGAATTCGTACTGGAGGACATTCGCCGGAATCCAAATGTGGTTACGCGCTTTCCGCCGGAGCCCAATGGCTATCTGCACATAGGTCACGCCAAGGCGCTGTGCGTCGATTTTGAGACGGCGCGCAGATTCGGCGGCGTGTGCAACCTGCGCTTCGACGACACCAACCCCACCAAGGAGGACGAGGAGTACGTCGACGCCATAATGGAGGACATCCGTTGGCTCGGCTTTAGCTGGAACAAGCTGTGTTTCGGCTCGGATTACTTCGACACCTGCTACGAACTCGCAGTAAAGCTCATAAAGAAGGGGCTCGCCTATGTGGACGACCTGACCAAGGACGAGCTGCGCAAGTACAGGGGCACACTCACTTCGCCCGGCAGGAACAGCCCGTACCGCGACCGCTCGGTAGAGGAAAACCTCGACCTGTTCGCCCGCATGCGCGACGGTGAGTTCGACGATGGTGAGAAGACCTTGCGCGCCAAAATTGACATGGCGTCCCCCAACATCAACCTGCGCGACCCCGCGCTCTACCGCATCATCAAGCGCTCACACCACCACACGGGCGATAAGTGGTGCATATACCCTATGTACGACTTCGCGCACCCAATTCAGGACGCGCTCGAGGGCGTTACCCACTCGCTCTGTTCGCTGGAGTACGAGATTCACAGGCCGCTGTACGACTGGGTGACGGAGCACTGCGACTTCGACCCGCGCCCGCGCCAGATAGAGTTCGCGCGGCTCAACATGACCAACACGATAATGTCAAAGCGCCACCTGCGCCGCCTCGTCGAGGAGGGATATGTTTCCGGTTGGGACGATCCGCGCATGCCCACGCTCTGCGCTATGCGCCGCAGAGGGTTCCCCCCCGCGGCGGTGCTCGACTTCATAGAGCGCGTGGGCGTGTCAAAGGCGGATTCCGTAGTCGATTCCGCCATGCTGGAGCACTGCGTCCGCGAGCAACTCAACGAAACCGCTCACCGCATGATGGCGGTTATAAACCCCCTCAAGCTCGTGATAACCAACTGGGAGAGCGACAGGACGGAGGATATTGAGCTCGTCAACCTGCCCGGCAGCCCTGAAGCGGGCACGCACACGGCGCGCCTCGGCAGAGAGCTGTACATAGAGCGCGAGGATTTCATGGAGGACCCGCCGCGCAAGTATTTCCGCCTCAGGCCGGACGGCGAGGTACGCCTCAAGGGCGCATACATAGTGAAGTGCACCGGCTTCGTGAAGGACGACGACGGCAACGTAACCGAAGTGCACTGCACATACGACCCGGACACGCGGAGCGGACAGTGCGAGCGCAAGGTCAAGGGGGCGCTGCACTGGGTAAACGCCGCTGACGCGGTGCGCGCCGAAATGCGCCTGTACGAGCCCATGATAGACGACAGCGCGCCGGACGCGAGCGACTTTACCGAGCGCTTTAACCGCGACTCGCTCAAAGTGGTCTACGGCTATATAGAGCCTGCGCTCGCACATGCGGCGCCCGGAGCCACATTCCAGTTCGTCCGCATGGGTTACTTCGCGGCGGACGTCGATACTGCGCCCGATATGCCCGTGTTTAACCGCACGGTCGGGCTTAAGGACAGCTTTAAGCTAAACTGAGAGGAGTTAAGCGTGGTCAGAACCAGATTCGCACCATCGCCCACGGGCTACATTCACCTTGGAAACCTCCGGAGCGCGCTCTACGAGTACCTCTTTGCGCGCAAGCACGGCGGGAAGTTCATACTGCGTATCGAGGACACCGACCAGGCGCGGTACATAGACGGCGCCACGGAGATGATTTACAGGACGCTCAAGAGCATCGGCATGTACTGGGACGAAGGGCCCGACATCGGCGGCCCGTATGCCCCGTATGTGCAGAGCGAGCGCAAGGCCATGTATCTCCCCTACGCGGAACAGCTCGTGCGCGAGGGCAAGGCGTACTACTGTTTCTGCACCAGGGACGAGCTCTCACAGCGGCGCTCCGAAGCCGAGGCGGGCGGTACGACGTGGAAGTACGACAAGCGCTGCGCCGCCTTGCCCATCGAGGAGGCGCTCGCGCGCGTGGCGCGCGGCGAGAGCTATGTCATACGGCAAAACCTGCCCGTGGAGGGCGAGGCGTCATTTGACGACGCGGTTTACGGCCACATCAGCGTCGACTGCTCTGAGTTGGACGACACAGTCCTCATAAAGGCCGACGGCCTCCCGACATACAACTTCGCCAACGTAATCGACGACCACACAATGGGCATAACCCATGTGCTGCGCGGCAACGAGTACCTCGCTTCTACGCCCAAGTATAACCTGCTCTATGAGGCGTTCGGGTGGGATTGCCCCGTGTACATACACCTGCCGCAGGTCATGCGCGACGCGCACAGAAAGCTCTCCAAGCGCGACGGCGACGCATACTACGAGGACTACGTTTCCAAGGGCTATCTGCCGGCGGCGATCGTCAATTACGTGGCGCTGCTCGGGTGGAATCCGGGGGACGACAGGGAATTCTTCACGCTCGACGAGCTCATAGCGGCCTTCTCCACAGAGGGGCTGTCCAAGTCCCCCGCCATTTTCGACGTCAACAAGCTCAATTGGATGAACGCCGAATACATACGGAAGCTAACCCCGGACGAGTTCAACGCCATGGCGGCGCCATTCTACGAGCGCGCCGGTATAGCGCACATGGACGCGGACATACTCGCTGCCATACTTCAGCCGCGCGTGGAGTACTTCGCGCAGATACCTGACATGGTCGATTTCCTTACCGGAATTGATGCGGATTACCCGCTCGAACTGTTTGTCAACAAGAAGTCCAAGACCGACTTGGAAGTGTCGCGCGCCGTTCTCGACATGGCAATACCCGCCCTCGAGGGGCTGGCGAGCTTTGATCGGGAGTCGCTTCACGATGCGCTGCTCTCGTTGGCGCAGGAGCACGCACTCAAAAACGGCACAATGCTCTGGCCCGTGCGCATAGCGCTGGCGGGCAGGCAAGTGACGCCCGGAGGGGCCATTGAAATCGCCGCGCTGCTCGGCCGCGATGAGGCGCTGAAGCGGCTGCGGGCCGCACTTGCGCGCCTCTCCTGACCCGGTATGCGCCCCCGGCAGGGCCAAACGCCCATATGAGCCAAACCCTTGCGCGCAGGGGTTTTTCTCTGCCCGCGCGGGGCGGGGCGTGGCCTTACCGGCAACGCCGTTCGGCCGGGGCGCACGAAGTGCGCCCCGGCTCGGCGCGCGCACGCGCCGGGCCACGCCCCCGCTTCCCGCGTGAGCGGGAAGCGGTCGTTGAGGGTGGGCGGGAGCGCGGGCACTTTTTCCGTACCAAAACTCGACGCCAGCTGCGTGTTACATTGACCTCACGTCCGTAAAATGCTAATATTCATTGAAGGCTGTCGAAGTGTTGGAGGTCATATGGATAACTCTAAGTTCATCGCGGTGACATGCCCCGCATGTCACTCGCCCATGCAGGCTGCAAGCGGCCAGGATTACATCAAGTGCGAATACTGCGATACCGTCAGCTACGTGCCGTCAGCCGTGGCGGCGGCGAACGCCTCCGCTTCCGAGTTCAGCAGGAGCAAGCTCGAAATGCTCCTGCGCAACGGTGACACGCACCTGCGCCTTCAGAACTACAACCTCGCCGTAAAGGCATATGAGCGCGCGTCCATTGACTATCCTCACGACTATCGCACCTGGTGGGGGCTCGTGCGCGCTCGGACAAATGACCTCCGCCCCACACCGCGCTTCGGTTCACCAGTCGCCGCTGAGTTCAAGCGCGTGGAGGGTACGGCGGACGCCAAGGCGCTCGAGGAGCTTCGCGCGCTACACCAAACGTACATACGCGAGTGCGCGCTGCTCGCTCACAAGGAGACTACCCTGCCCGGAATCGACAAAGCCATTGAGAGCAGCGAAAAGGCGCTCCGCGAGGGCGAGTCCGCGCTCAAGCGCGCGAACACGGGCGCGATAGTGCTCGCGTCGCTGTGCGCGATATTCTTGATGCTGACGCTGTTCGGCGTTTCCGCTGCATTGCTCGGCGTCATATTGTGCGCAGTGCTCCTGCTTAGCGCGTTCAAATTTCAGAATCGCAAGTACAGTTATTTCACGGCAAGGAAGCGCATCAAGGCGTTTGTGGAGCAGTCCCGCGCGGAACTCGATAGTCAGCTGAAGCGCAGGGAGGAGCTCCTCGCCCTGTTCCCGGAGCTCACATGCTGATTCACGCGCCCTTTGACTGACGCTTGAACGACTTCACCAGTTGGCGCAGCGAGAGCAACACCAGTCCGCCGCCAAACACCTTGCGGAGCAGTCCGCCCTCCAGCGCGGACGCCGCCAGCGCGCCCAGAACTGCGCCCGCCACTCCCGCGATTATCATGGGCACGAGGCCCTTCACGTCGATGCGGCCTTCCTTCTTGTGAATCACTATCGCAACTATTGCCGCAGGTATGAACGCAATCATGTTTACGAGTTGTGCGTCGTGTTGAGCAACGCCCATGAGAAGCGTCAGCGCCGGTATGAGTATGGTGCCGCCGCCCATGCCCATTCCAGCCGCAACGCCCGCCAGCAGCGCGCCAAGAATGCCCAGAACTATCATGTCGCCACCATGGATATGCCGGCAGCGAGCATCAGCGCCGCAAAGAACCGCGCCGTCCACACGCTGCTGAGCTTGCCCAGCAGCTTTGCGCCGAGTATGCCGCCCGCGAAAAACGCCGGAACGGCGTAATACCCGGCAGTCGCGTCGCCCGTGCCCGTCAAGAGATACACGGCTATGCTCACCGCAGTCATGGGCAATATGAGACACAGCGCCGTTGCGTGCGCCTTCCGCTGCTCCAGCTTTACCGCGTCATCCAGCGCAACGACGGCTATCATTCCCCCGCCGGCTCCGAACACGCCGTTGCAAAAGCCGGTCAGCGCCCCGATCACTATCCGCTTAATACAGCTTTTGTCCATCTTCATATGCACAGTGTGCGCAATTGCCGCCCGTATAATGCGTATAAATGCGCGGCGCGAGGCAATACTAACGCATGAGGTGATGATATGCACAAGAGTAAGGGCTCATTCAAAACAAAAGCTCTGGGGTTTCTTAAAAAAAACGGGGTGTTCTTCGTGCTTGGTGCGTGCTTTGTGCTTCTCGCGCTGGCAACACTCTTGTTCGGCAGTTCCGGAGAACATGACAATGCGCCGACCGGCGACGCAAACGAGGTATTGCAGGATCCAAACCAGCATCTGGATGACATCATTATGCCCTCGCCTACGCCCAGCGCGCAACCCAGTCCGCTCGGCACGCCCGTGCCGGACATCACGCCGGGCGCTGCGACTATTACGCCCAAGCCTTCCGTCCAGCTGCTGACTCCGCCCGTCGACGGCGAGGTCATATGGGATTACGCCATGGATGAACTGATATACTCCAAGACCCTTAAACACTGGACTACTCACCGCGGCATAGACATCGCCGCCGATGCGGGTACGCCGGTAAAATGCGTGATGAACGGCACGGTTACGGACGTATACCGGGATGACGACTTCGGCGTGTCGGTAAAGGTAGAGCACAGCGGCGGCATAGTGACCGTCTACTCCAACCTGGAGGACAATGTTCCGGTCAAAAAGGGAGCGGCAGTCAATGCAGGGGACACGTTGGGCTATGTAGGCGCAACCGCCATATCCGAATGCGGGGAGGCGCCGCACCTTCACTTTGAGTACATAGTCGACGGCGAACACAAAAACCCGCGCGACTATGTGTTCTTCTCCTGAGCGCGATGCGCTGCTGACGCCCGGCAGACGGCTGCTCGGGCGTCGTTTTCGTATTGGCAGCTTGTAATAAGCGCCCCGCGCGTTTATACTTAAACCATGGTACAGGATTTCCTCACAGAAATAAGGCGCAATCTCACGGAGAAATGCGGCGTCATCCCCGGCAACAGGCTGCTCGTCGCGCTCAGCGGCGGAGCCGATTCCGTGGCGCTGCTGCACGCGCTCCACTCGCTTTCCCCCGCGCTCGGCATAAGCGTCTGCGCCGCGCACTTCAACCACATGATACGCGGCGAGGAGGCGCAGAGAGATCAGCGCCTTGCGCAACGCCTGTGTGCCTCGCTCGGCATACCGCTGACTGTCGGCGCGCGCGACGTGCCCGCGCTCGCGCGCGAGAGCGCGACCACGCTTGAGACTGCCGCACGGGCCGCGCGCTATGAGTTCCTGAGGCGCGTCATGCCGCAGCAGCGCGCCGACTGCATAGCCGTCGCGCACCATATGGACGACCAGGCGGAGAGCATAATGCTGCACCTCATTCGCGGCAGCGGCATGCGCGGGCTGCTCGGCATGTGTTACAGAAGCGGCGACATTGTTCGACCCATGCTATCCCTGCGCCGCGCACAAGTGGTGGAGTATATCGCACAAAACGGTCTGGAGTACTGTACGGACAGCACGAATCTCATAGCGGACGGCGCGCGCAACAGGCTGCGCCTGGACGTGCTCCCCTATGTGCGAGAGCACCTTAACCCGCGCCTTGACGAGTCGCTGTGTTCCATGGCGGAGCTGTTGACGGAGGACGAGGCGTACCTATCCGCCATAGCTCGCGACGCGCTCGATAGTGCGCGGCTCTCCCGCGGATACAGCAGAACCACACTAATGGAGCTCCCCGCCCCCATACTCAGCCGCGCGTTGCGCATGGCGCTGAAGGAGGCCGGCGTGTACGCGGATATCGAGCGCAAGCACATAGACGCGCTGACGCGCTTTTTGAGTGCGCGTACCGGCGCAAGGCTGCACATACCGCACATAATTGCGAAAATCGACTACGACTCCATTTCGTTTGGCGCCGAGGTTCACCACGAGCCCTACTGCGTGCCGCTCCCCCCCGGCGAAGCCGTGACTGCAGGCGGCTTCACCGTACGCGCCGCGCTGTGTGACGACCCTCTGCAGCGCTCGCCACATGTCGCGTTCTTAGATGCAGATAAGCTCAATGGAACGCTCTGCGCGCGCACTCGCCGCGATGGCGACAGGTTTCACCCGCTGGGCGCGTCCGGCGCCAAGAAGCTCAAGGACGTGCTGATAGACAAGAAGATACCGCGCGAAGGGCGCTGCATGCCCGTTATATGTGACGAGGACTCGATAGTGTACGTCTATGGCCTCTGCGTGGCCGAAACGGCGAAGGTTGACGAGCATACGCGGCGCATACTTAAAATCACATTCGACAAACGCCCGAATATGGACTATAATGATTGATAACAATGCTCAGGAGGTGTGTATGAACATAGGCCAGGATATGCACGGCGACATACTCAAGGTGCTCATCAGCGAGGAGGAGATAGCGCGCCGCGTCCGCGAGATGGGCGCACAGCTGTCCGTCGATTACCGCGGCAAGGACGTCGTCGTAATCTGCGTGCTCAAGGGCGCGTGCGTGTTCTTCACGGATCTGGTGCGCAATATGGATTGTCAGCTGGAGATGGAGTTCATGGCGATATCCAGCTATGGCGGCGGTACCAAGACATCCGGCGTCGTACGCATTTCCAAGGACATCGACACGAGCATAACCAATCGCCACGTGCTAATAGTCGAGGACATAATGGACTCCGGTCTGACGCTCTCTCACCTCAAAAAGCTGCTCGAGTCGCGCTCGCCAGCCTCCATCCGAGTCGCGTGCCTGCTCGACAAGCCCGAGCGCAGGGAGTGCGATATTACGCCCGATTACTGCGGCTTTACCATACCCAACGAGTTCGTGGTAGGCTATGGGCTCGACCTTGCAGGGTTCTACCGCAACCTGGAATACGTCGGTATACTCAAGCCCTCGGTGTACAGCGAGTAGCGCAAATGCCGCAAATTCTGCGATTTCGCATCCGTTTTTTACCGTTTGGACGCGACGCAGCTTGTTTTGGGCGCACGATGCCGTTATAATCTCCCCGTAATAATTTAGAAACGAGAGCTGCAATGAAGGTTACCACCCTCAACTACCCGGGACGGCTGAACGATATGCGCACGTCGGGCCGCACCGTAATAATCGTAGACACGCTGCGCGCATCTACCTGCATCGTCTGGGCTGTCAAGAACGGTGCGGAGAAGGTCATACCGATAGCCGACCCCGGCGACGCCGCAACCATGCACCTGATGATAGGCGGTGAGTGCATACTCGCAGGCGAGCGCGGCGGCATAAAGGTGCCGGGCTTTGATATAGGCAACTCGCCTCTCGACTTCACGGCGTCCGCAGTACGCGGCAAAACCGTCATAATATGCACTACTAACGGCACAAACGCTATATGCGCCGTCAAAAACGCCTCGAGCCCGCTTATAATAGGCGCTATGATAAACAAGTCGGCGGTCGCGCGCAGGGCGGTAGAGCTCGGCAACGACGTGCTGATACTCTGCGCGGGCACCGACGGCCGCATATCCGCCGACGACATATGCACTGCAGGCGCCATCGCGGAGGGCATATATGCGCTCCGCCCCGCTCAGTACGAGCAGGACGACATGACGTTTATGGCGCGCACGCTCTATGCAGACCACGCCGCAAAGCGCGTAGACCTGGCGCAGACCGCGCACTGGAGCCGGCTGCTGAAGCTCGGCTTCGCCGCGGATGTGAACTTCTGCTTTACGGAGGACATAACCGACGTCGTGCCGGAGCTCGTCAGCGGAATAATCAGATGCGCCCCCGAACGCTGACGCCCACAGCCCAACACTTATCCACTGTAAACAGCGCTCGGCGCAATTGAGGTACAAGAGATGGTAATCGGAATCATAGGTGAGAGCTGCACGGGAAAATCCGTGCTTGCAGACAGATTGAAGCCGCTGCTCGACGCGCAGGTGTACTCCGGAAATGACTACCTGCGCCTTGCGGCAAATGAGGCGATCGCTCGGAAGCTGTTTCAGAAAAAGCTCAGCGAAGCCATGTCCGGCGGCAACATAATATACGTCATATCCGAAAGTGAGCACTTGGTGCTGTTGCCCGACGCCGCGGTGCGCGTTCTCGTGACGGCGGATTTAGCGCTCATCAAGGAGAGGTTTTCCGCGCGCATGGGCGGAAATCTGCCCGCCCCCGTCGCCGCAATGCTGGAGCGGAAGCACGGCTGCTTCGACGACGTGCCGCATCAGCTGCACGTCGTGTCCGGCGGCAACGATTTGGACGAGGTGTGCGCCGCCATTGCAGGTATCGTCTCGTAAACGGCGACTCCCACCGCAGAGCGCAATGCCAGCGGCGCGGCAGGGCACGAATCACAGCAGATACAGCCGTTCCATCAATTATTTGCCCGCGGGCGCAGCTCGATGTACAACATAATGCCTCCTTATGACGGGTCCGTGCGGCGCGCAACACGCCGCATTCGCTTTTCCCTTTGCCGCATAGCGCCAAAACGGAGCCGCGCACACTCTCCGGTAAGAGCATTTTCAGCAGCTCCCGCCCGACATAATCACAATCGTATACGACTCAAACACAGCTCAGCTAAATGGCTCCTGCAGACAGGGTAACACCGGGGATTAACTTGGCACGGGGACAAAACAGCCCGCAGACTCAAACGCCAACACGATCAACCATGAAAACGCCGCCGTATCTTGCGCGCATATCGTGCTTCCACGCCTTTCATGGAGCACGCCTTCGTCCTATCGGCAACTGAGGGATACTTAATCGCGGCATACCGCCAAACCGCACGCGGCACAACGGCCCATCATGCCGTCTCCTGTCGCATAAACGCTAAAACGGCTTACACTATCCACAAATAAGCACGGCGCGACAAGCGCGAAAGGGCGATGCTCTCACGCCGGCAGTCGCTATATGCGCTCCGTCAGCAGCTCTATCTGTTGACGCGCCCTGCCCGGCACTCCCGCGTTGTTCTGGAGCATGTATCCGTCCACCAGCACGAAGAATGTATCCGATAGCGACCGCACGCGCTCCGACACGGGCGATGCCATTTTTAGCGAGCCCACCTCGAGCATTATGCGCCACTCCCTGTATCTCGCGTTTAACAACTGCGCCAGCTCGCCGCTGCACGCGCTGTACGCCAGGAGCGCGCAGTGCAGCTTTGCGTCTACCGCTTCGCCCACGAGCGTGTCAAACAGCGCGAGCACGCTCTCCTTGCCGCAGCTCCTGTCCAGGGAGTTGACCCAATCGAACATCACATCGCTTATCGCGCCCATGTGCCTGTCGGCTACGGCGGCGACAATGTCGCTCTTCGCCTTAAAATAGTAGTAGACGGTGCCCTTGCTGATGTCTACCGCGTCAGCTATATCGCCTATGCTCGCGCCCTGCACGCCCTTCTCTCGAAACAGCCGCGCCGCGGTTGCGAGTATCGCCGCCTTTATCGAATCCTGCTCATTCCGCTCCATCGCCGCACCCCCCTTGTGCCGTCAGTTCACAGCCCTGCAAAATACACCCTGCAACAGTTTATCGAACGCAATGCGCTCCGCGCCGCTCTCAACCCATATGACGCCGCGCCTGGAATAGCCCGCGCGCTCCAACGCGCGCTGCATGGCAGCATTGTCCCTGTGAGTGTCGGCGCGCATGTATGTGACCGCGCGCTGTGCGCTCATGCGCTCCGCCTCCGCGAGCATCAGCCCCGCGGCTCCCCTGCCGCGAAAGCCCCGCGCAAGCGCCATGCGGTGCACGGTGGTGTAGCGCCGCTCACAACTCCATCCGCTCCCGCGAATGACGCGGTACGTCGGCTCCTCATCTCCAATGTACAGCGCGCAGAAGCCCGCTACCGCGCCGTCCTCGCGCAGCACATAGAGCCTGTCCCCGGCGATGTCCGCCTCCAACCGCGCGCGCGGCGGATAGCCGTCCTGCCACTGGTCGACTCCGCATTCTCTGAGGTACGCCTGCGCGTCGCCCACTATGCGCATTACATCGCCTATATCACCGCGCCGCGCGAGCTCGAATGTCACTCCGCCAGCGCCTCCAGCGCGCTCAAATCCACGCCCTGTGCCCTCATGCCCTTGAGCATGGTCAGCACATGCCGCGCAATCCGCTTTACGCCGCCCGCGGCGTCGCTCTCTATGTTGAGCGGCATAACGGGGTCGTGCAGCGACATGCGGAGCAAAAACCATCCCTCGTACTCGCTCATATTCGCCCTTATGCCCTCGTAATTCTCGCGTTCCGGCTCCACCGCCGGGTCTGCTTCGCACAGCTCCGCAAAGCGCGCAAGCGCGCCCGCTGCATCGCGCTTGAAGTCCTGCCCGGTGAGCTTCAGCCGGACTTCTCTGCGCTCCGCCGGCTCGTTTAGCCCCGCTATGAGCGCCTCGAGCGAGCTCCCGTCCCGCTTGCAGCGCGCGAGCTCTATCAGCAGCTTTGCCACGAGGTACGCGCCGTCGTCAAGGAAGTAGTTTTCGCGCAGCGCGGCGTGACCGGAGGTCTCCATGGCGAGCGGGCACCGCACGCCCTCTGCGTTGAGCCGCACCGCCTCGTTTATGACATTGCGATAGCCGCGCTTGAAGCGCCTGTGCACGCCCCCGAGGCCGCGTATGAACTCCCCCAGCCCCGAAGACGTTATGGAGTCGGTCACTATTGTGCCGCCGGGCTCGGAGCGCAGCGCTATCGCGGCGAGCAGCGCCACCAATCGGTTGCGATTTACCTCCATGCCGCTGCTTAACACCACCGCCGCCCTGTCCACATCCGGGTCAAACATTATGCCCATGTCCGCGCCCGCCTCCACGGTGCGCTGCGACAGAAACGCCATCGCCTCGTGGTCCTCGGGGTTGGGCGAGTGGTTCGGGAACGTGCCGTCCGGCTCCAGCAACACGCTGTGACTCACGTCCGCGCCCAGGGGCTTGAGCACCCTGTGCGCAAAGAATCCACCTCCGCCGTTGCCGGCGTCTACGACAATCCTGTAACCGAGCAGCGGCCGCTCATAGTCTTCCGCCTTAGCCCCCCGCCGTATTATGTCGCACAGGTGCGCGGAGTACTCCGCCATATAGTCCTCGTAAGGCGGAGCGTACGGCGCTGCCGTGCAGTCGTCAAACGCTGAGGCGATGTCAAGTATTGCGGCTATATCGCGCTTCTCAAGCCCGCTCCCGCGCACGAAGAACTTCATGCCGTTCCTGTCCGGCGGCAGATGGCTCGCGGTTATCATCACCGCGCCGTCATAGCCACCCTCCTTCACCGTGCTCATGAACATGGCCGGCGTGCTCGCCAAGGCGAACTGCACGACGTCCGCGCCGCCCCGGCGCAGCCCCGCCGAAACATCATTAAGCAGCTGCACACCCGTTATCCTGGGGTCGCGCCCTATGCTGACCCGCACGCCTTCGCGCCCCAGCCTGTCCGCAATATAGAGGGCAAACGCGCGCCCTATGCGCACCGCCGCCTCACTCGTCAGCGCGGGAGACGCACCTCCGTACGCCACGCCGCGTATGTCCGAACCGTTCTGCAGCGCAAACAAGTCCATGCCACACCCTCCAAAGAAAACGCGCCGACCGCAATTTAGCCGCAGCCGGCGCAGTGCTGATAATATTATATCAAACACACCAGAAACTTACAACGCTATCCCAGCCATGTTCCGCCGTACTCGTCGTTGTACACCTCGTCGCCCATCTGGTTGAGATCGCCTATGACTATCTCGAAATCCATGTATACGCCGTTGCGCCACACGCGCACCGACACGGAGTCGCCCACATTCCGGCTGCGGATTATCGCGCCCAGCTGCTCGTTGCTCTTCAATGCCGTGCCTTCGCACTCCACCACTATGTCGTCGGCGCGCAGCCCCGCTTCACACGCGGGCGCGTCGGCGAGCACAAACACTACGAGCAGCCCGCTGGGCATGCCGTGCTCGGCTCCCGTCGCATCATCCAAATACACGGTAGTAAGCCCTATGCCCGGCCGCTGGAAGTACCCGGAGGTTATGAGCGGCATTACGACCTCCATAACGTCGTCTATCGGCAGCGCGAAGCCCAAGCCCTCGGCGGAAATGGGGTTTCCGTACTCGTCATAGCTCGCGGTGACGGTCTTTGCGCTGGTGATGCCTATGACCTCGCCGTTCATGTTGATTAGCGGCCCCCCGCTGTTGCCGGGGTTGATGGCGGCGTCGGTCTGTATGTAGCGGTTTGTCCGCCCGTCGATGTTCACAGAGCGGTTAAGTGCGCTGACAATGCCGAATGTAGGCGTGCCTGCGAGCGCGGTGCCCGTCGGGTCGCCTATCGCTACGACAAACTCACCCACCCGCACGGTGGCGGACTCACCCAACTTGAGCACCGTCAGCCCCTGCGCGTCTATTCGAAGCACGGCCACGTCGAGAGAAACGTCCGCGCCAACGAGCTCGGCGTCGTACTCGATGTCGTTGTACAGCCTCACGCGCACATAGTTAGCGCCGTCGACCACATGCGCGTTGGTCAATATGTAGCCCTCGGACGATATGACAAAGCCCGAACCCGTACCTATCAGGTTCTCGCGGGTGTACTGACCCACGGACGTGGGCGCGCCGTAATTGAGCACGCTGACCACGCCGGGCGACACAGCCTCCACTATGTCCGGCAGCGCCTCAAGCCCGTACGAGTCCAACACTGGCGCTTCGCCGTCGATTATGGGAGTAGGCCTTGAAGTCGGAACGGGCGTTACGACCGCTCCCGGCGTTTCCTCCGGCGCGATGGTCTGCGTCGGCAACAGCGCCGTAGCCGTCGGCCTCGGCTCAATAGCGCCGGCGCCGAAGTACAGCGCAGACACGACGAGCACGAGCAGTATGAGCGCAATGAACAGTATGGCTATCGCCGTACCAGTGCCGGTTCCGCGCTTGCGTCCGCCTGACGGCGTTCCCCCACCCGAGGGCGGAGCGCCGCGCAAGCCGTCGCCTGATTCCCACTCGCGCGCCTGCGGCTCGTACGTGCTGTGCCGCTGCGCGTCGCCATATTCGCCCCACGCGTCCGGTCGCTGCTCTCCGCCGGCGCCGTTATACACGGTATTATCGGTGTTTTCCATATTCCACACCTCCTAAGACATTATAACGCAGCCACTTGGATTATCCAAATCACAATGCCGCTCATTTGTGAATTATCTGTGAAAGAGTGTCGACGCTCGGGCTCGGCCGCCTCACGCGCTGCAGCGTGAACGTAAACCGCGTCCCAGCGCCCGGCTCCGATGCGACTTCGATGCTCCGCCCGTGATTGTCTATTATGCGTTTGGCTATGGCGAGCCCCAACCCCGTGCCGGATGTGTTGGACGGCGTGTGCGCCGCCTCCGCCTTGTAGAAGCGATCGAACACCCGCGGTATGCTGCTCGGCTCGATTCCGCAGCCGGTGTCCTCCACAGAAACGTATACCAGTTTATCGTCTGCCGACGTACTAAGCGTTATGCAGCCGTCTTTCTCTGTAAATTTTATGGCGTTGTGTATGAGATTGTGCAGCACTTGCGTTATGCCGTCCGCATCTGCCTTGACGTAAAGCCGCTGCTTCTCATCGAAGCGGGCGACCACCTTGAGGCGCTTTTCATCGAGCGCCACCTCAAATGTCAGCAACACGTTGGAGACGAGTTGGTTTATGTCGAACACCGTGAGATTGAGTCTCACATCGCCGGACTCTATCTTCGCCAAATCGAGCAGGTCGTTGACCATGTTCGTCATCCGTATGTTCTCATCGAGCACCAGCTTCAGATACTTCTCGCGGTCCTGCGGCTCTATAACCCCGTCCAGCATGGCCTGAATAAAGCCGCGCATCGCCGTCAGCGGGGAGCGCATCTCGTGCGATACGTTTGCTACAAAGCTCTTTCGCGCGAACTCGAGCTGACTCAGTTCGTCCGCCATGAGGTTAAAGCTCGAGGCGAGCTCCGCCACCTCGTCGCGCCCCTCGCAGTCCACGCGCGCGTCGAAGTCGCCCTTGGTGTAGCGAGTCACGGTGTTCTTCATGTTGGTTATGGGGCGCGTCACCGAATCCGTGATGTACAACACACAGAACACGCATACGAGCACCGCTATCAGCATGGCGAGCACCATGTCGGCGTACACCTGGTATATCGTTTCATACATGTCGCTGAGATCCACGTGCATGTACAGCACTCCCGTGTGCTCTTCCTCGCCCTCCGCGCCAAACGACATGCGCATGGACATCACCGGAAAGCTTATCAACTCCGCGAACATCCCCTCCGCCATGTACACGCCGCTGAGCCCCACCATCTCCTGCACGTCCGCGGTCAGGTCCACTTCATCGCACGCCATCCACTTGAGGCGCGACGCCTCGTCGAAGAATGAGACCTTGGGCATGGACGCATCTGTGAAGCGGAGCTGCACCAGCGCGTCAAAGCGCCTGGCGGAAGCCGAGAGCTGCTCATCCGCGGCAGGCCGCCATGCGGAGGTGTAGTACAGCTCCGACGCCACCTGCGCGAGCATCTCGCACTCGCGCTTCAGCTCCATTTCCTTCTGTGCTATGTAAAAATTCCTGAAAACCGCGCCCAAAGTGATTCCGAGCACGAGCAGCACGCCCAATATCAGCAGCAGGTATGTAGTCAGCATTCGCGCAAACAGCGTGCCGTATACGGGTTTTCTCTTAGCGCCCAACATATCTGATTATAGCACAGCTCGAACGGCTTTGCGACTCCGTCACTGCATCCCGTCCGCGGTGAACATGTATCCCACGGTATGTCTCGTTATTATATCCCAGCCCTGCCTGTCGGCGAGCTTCTCGCGTATGCGCTTAATGTGCACGTCCACCGTGCGCGTGTCGCCGAAGAAGTCAAAGCCCCATACCTGCTCCAAGAGCTGCTCCCGGGTGAACACCCTGCCGGCATTCGACGCGAGGCAATACAGCAGTTCCAGCTCCTTTGGGGGCATCTTTACCCGTTCGCCGTTGAGCTCGACCTCGTAACTATCTATGGATATGCTCAGATTGCCGTAAGTCAGAGCGGTCTTGTACACTCCGGAGTCATAATACGCCCGCCGGAGCACCGCGCGCGCACGCGCCACCAGTTCCTTCGCGTCAAACGGCTTCGCCACGTAGTCATCCGCGCCCAAGTCCAACCCGTCCACTCTGTCGTCCGTATCGCCCTTGGCCGTGAGCATTATCACGGGAACGGCGCTCAGCTCCCGTATGTCGCGCAGCACGTCGTACCCGTCTCTGCCCGGGAGCATTATGTCCAGCAGCACGAGCTTAGGCTCGCACATGCGAAACGCCTCCAGCGCCGTGTCCCCGCGCGCGCATGACGCCACCTCGTAACCCTCGCGCTCGAAGTACAGCTCGACTATGCGCACTACGTTTACGTCGTCGTCAATTACCAGTATCCGCTCTCTCTTGTCCGTCATTTTGCCGCCTCTCAAACTCATCCTCGGTGACGCACTCTATGCCGTTGTGATTGAGCAATGCGGCAGTCACGCCGTCACGCCCGCAGAGCGCGCCCGAAAACGTCCCATCGTATACCTCCGCGCACCCGCACGACGGGCTGCGCGACTTGAGCACCGCCAGCTCAACCCCGTTGTGCCGCGCGAGCGCGAGCGCCCTGTACGCGCCCAGCAGAAAGCTGCGCGTTACGTCCCTTCCGCTCGCGGTCATTACCCGCGCGCCGCCCCTGAGCACCTCCATGCCATCGCCCGTGAGCTCTGCGGGTTCACGCGGCGTGCCGAGGCCGCCGAGCTGCTCCGGGCAGCAGAGCACGCACTCCTTGGCGCGCGCCGCCGCTTTCGCCCAATCGCGAGTACAGGAGCCGCCGTCATATCTGCAGGCGCACCCCGCCAGGCACGCGGACATCATATATATCATAATTGTTCCCTTTCCGCCAAAACAATACTTCCGCCCATTTATTAATAAAATGTTCACATTATTATACCACGCCGCGCACCCGCCCGGCAAATTCCCCTCCCCACCCGCGCCGCGGCGCGTTGACACCCGCCTGAGTTGCGCATATAATCATATGTGACGATAATTCGCAGGAGATAAACGAGATGAAGCTTGGCGTCGTTGGACTTCCCAACGTGGGAAAGAGCACGCTGTTTAACGCTATAACGCGAGCGGGCGCGCAGTCCGCTAACTATCCCTTTTGCACCATCGAACCCAATGTGGGCGTAGTCCCCGTGCCGGACGAAAGGCTCGACGCGCTGGCGCGCATGCACTCACCCGAAAAGGTCACGCCCGCGACGATAGAGTTTTTGGACATCGCCGGCCTCGTGCGCGGCGCATATAAGGGCGAGGGCTTGGGCAACAAGTTTCTGTCCCATATACGCGAGGTTGACGCCATAGTTCATGTGGTGCGCTGTTTTGAGGACGAGAACATAGTCCATGTGGACGCTACCGTCGACCCCTCGCGCGATATGGAGACCATCAACCTGGAGCTGATATTCGCGGACATGGAGACTATGGAGCGCCGCATAGAGCGCACGCTGAAAAACTCCAAGGGCGGCGACAAGAAACTGCTCGAGGAGGCCGCGTTCTACAAGCGCGTGCTCGCACACCTCGAGTCCGGCAGACCCGTGCGCGGAATGGAGCTCACCGCCGAGGAGAAGCCGCTCTGTGACGCGCTGTTCCTGTTGACCTCGAAGCCCGTCATATACGTCTGCAACGTGGATGAAAGCGGCATGAGCGGCGAAAACGCCATGGTGCGCGCCGTATACGAAGCGGCGCGGCGCGAGGGCGCGGAGGCGCTCACCATATGCGCCAAGCTCGAGGAGGAGGTAGCGCAGCTCAGCCCCGAGGAAAAGGGGCCGTTCCTGGAGCTCATGGGCATAGAGCAGAGCGGCCTGGACAAGCTCATAAAGGCGTGTTACCGGCTGCTCGGCCTCATAAGCTACCTGACCGCCGGCCCCAAGGAAGTGCGCGCCTGGACCATAGCGCGCGGCACAAAGGCGCCTCAAGCGTCGGGCAAGATACACACGGACTTTGAGCGCGGCTTCATTCGCGCCGAGGTCGTGGCATATGACGTGCTCATGGAGCACCGCACTATGCAGGAGTGCAGAGAAAAGGGGCTTATCCGCTCCGAAGGCAAGGAGTACATTATGCAGGACGGCGACATAGTGCTGTTCCGCTTCAACGTATAATCATTCAGGAGGTATTCAATGCATCACGTCTATTACCCCAAGGGAGTGTGTTCTACCAAGATCGACTTCGACGTCGAGGGCGGCGTCGTACACAACGTCGTATACACCAACGGCTGCAACGGCAATCTGCAGGCGCTGGGCAGGCTCGTGGAGGGCATGACCGTCGAGGAGGCCATCCGCCGGCTGAGGGGAATACACTGCGGCGGCAAGTCCACTTCCTGCGGCGATCAGTTCGCCAGGGCGCTCGAGTCGACCGTGAAGGGCGAGTGACCGTATGAGAATGCGCCTCCTCTTTAACTGCATAAACGGCTCCGAAAACCAAGTCGAAGGCTTCTGCGTCGTAAAGGCCGCCCAGGTCAGGAGCAATGTCAAGGGCGCGGATTATCTCGATATGACGCTGTTCGACGCCGACGGCGAAGTCAATGCCAAGCTGTGGGATTACGACGTCTCCACGCACGGTACATTTCAGCCGCAAGACCTCATAAAGGTGCGCGGAACGGTTACCCTGTACCGCGACCAAGAGCAGCTCCGCGTCGAGCGCATACGCAAAGCCACTCCCGCCGACAAAGTCGACCTCAGCGAGCTCATACCCTGCGCCCCGCAGGACTCGGACGCCATGTACGCGGAGGTCTGGGCGTATACGGAGCTCATGCGCAACGACGAGCTGAAGCGCATATCACAGCACCTGCTCGACAGGTATAACTACGCGCTGCGCTTCTTCCCCGCCGCACTCCGGCTGCATCACGCGGTGCGGGGCGGGCTGCTGTTCCACACGCTTACCATGCTGCATGTCGCAAAGGACCTGTGTGCGACGTACGGCGCGCTCTACCCGGCGCTAAACGCGGATTTAGTGTATGCTGGCATAATACTGCACGATATAGCCAAAATAAGCGAGTTGGAGGTGTCCGATTTGGGCATAGCCTCCGGCTATACCGCCGAGGGCGAGCTGCTGGGGCACATCAGCATAGGCGTCAACCTCGTGGGCGAGGCCGCGCGCGAGCTCTCCATAAGCCTGGATACTTGCATGCTGCTGCAGCACATAATACTCTCCCACCACACCAAGCCCGAGTTCGGCAGCCCCAAGTGCCCCATGTTTCCGGAGGCGGAGATAGTGAGCGCGTTGGACAGCCTCGACGCAAAGCTCTACGAGATGTACGACGGGCTAAACGGCGTGCCGACGCACGGCTTCTCGCAGCGCATGTGGGCGCTGGACGACCGGAAGCTCTACAACCACGGCCTGTGAGCATTCCGCGCTATTCCGGCAGCCGTTGCCTCTTGGCGCGCTGCCGTTTTTAGTTAATTGCGCGACTGCATCGATTTGAGGGCGCGCCGCCGCTTTTTATGATATAATAGTATAATGATATATGGAGGAAACGTACATGCCGCTCGACGACACAGCATTATACCTGTTTAACACGGGCAGGAACGCGTACGCATATCGCGCCCTCGGCTGCCATCGTCACGGCGATGGATTTATGTTCGCCGTGTGGGCGCCCAACGCGCGGTATGTTAATGTCGTCGGCTCTTTCTGCGATTACGACCTCTCGCATCAGATGGCGCCGATAGGCTCCACCGGCGTGTGGAAGTGCGTCGTTCCCGACGCGAAGCCTGGCGACCGCTACAAGTTCCGAATAGTCGACTCCGCGGGCAACGTGCTGTATAAGGCGGATCCGTTCGCATTTTACACCACGCACCGGCCGGAGAACGATTCAATAATCACGGATGCCGACGCGTTTGAGTGGACGGACGCCGAGCACATGGCATGGCGGGCGCAGGCAGACCATTACAGCCTGCCCATGAGCATATACGAGGTGCACCTGGGGTCATTCGACCAGTCCAAGACGTACAGCGAGCTCGCGCAGACGCTGATACCGTATGTCGTCGATATGGGTTATACGCATATAGAGCTCATGCCCGTGATGGAGCATCCCCTCGACGACAGTTGGGGTTACCAGGTGACCGGTTTCTTCTCAACGACGTCGCGCTACGGCACGCCCGACGACCTAAAGCGCTTCATAGACGGGTGCCACCGGGCGGGCATAGGCGTCATACTGGACTGGGTCCCCGCGCACTTTCCCAAGGACGATTACGGTCTGCGGCTGTTCGACGGGACGCCCCTCTTTGAGCATCCCGACCCGCGCCGGAGCGAACAGCGGGACTGGGGAACGCTCCTGTTCGACTACGCGACGCCGCAGGTGCGCAGCTTCATGATGTCGAGCGCGCTCTTCTGGCTCGAGGAGTTCCACGCAGACGGGCTTCGGGTGGACGCGGTGAGCTTCATGCTCTACCACGACTACTGCCGTGACCCGCGGGAATGCCTCATGAATCGCTACGGCGGCAGGGACAATCTCGAGGCGATAGACTTTCTGCGGGACCTCAATACGATGGTGCATCAGCGCTGCCCCGGCGCGCTCATGATCGCCGAGGAGAGCACCGCCTTCCCCGGGGTAACGCTCGCCCCGCCCTTTGGGCTGGGTTTTGACTACAAATGGAACATGGGCTTCATGAACGACAGCCTCTCATACATGGAGTTGGACAGCGTATACCGCAAGTACCATCACGAGAAGCTGACATTCCCCATGATATACGCATTCAGCGAACACTACATATTGCCCTACTCGCATGACGAGGTCGTGTACGGAAAGCGCTCCATCGTCAGCAAAATGCCCGGGGAGTACGACGACAAGTTCGCCCAGGCGCGGCTGATGCTGATGTACCAGTTTGCCATGCCCGGCAAAAAGCTGACGTTTATGGGTACGGAGCTCGCTCAGTTCGACGAGTGGGACTTCAGGCGCACGCTCCAATGGGAGCTGCTCAGCTACCCGCGCCACGCCGAAATGCAGCGCTACGCGGCGCGGCTAAACCGCCTGTACCGCGAGCATCCCGCGCTGTATCGCAGTGAGGACGGCTGGCATTGCTTCAAGTGGGTGAGCGTCGACGACAACGACCGGAGCGTAATTGGCTTTACGCGCCGCGCGACGGGACAGCGGGATATTCTCGTAATGCTGAATTTCGTTCCCGCACGGCACATAGGCTACAAAGTCGAGCTCCAGGAGGGCGCGGTGCTCGTGCCCATGATATCCACCCAGGAGGCCCAGTACGGCGGAAGCTATGAGCACAGGGAGCTGCGCTGTGACGACGACGGCATCGTTTACATCGATCTACTGCCCTACGAGGGGATTATGTTTGAAATCGAACACAACGCTGCGGAGGTTACTGTCTAATGAAAAAGAAAAAACTGATTGCCATGCTGCTCGCAGGCGGACAGGGCAGTCGGCTTGGCGTGCTGACGAACCGCATGGCCAAGCCGGCCGTCCCATATGGCGGCAAGTATCGGATAATCGATTTTCCGCTGTCCAACTGCGTCAACTCGGACATCGACACGGTGGGCGTGCTCACGCAGTATGAGCCGCTCGAACTGAACGCCTACCTCGGAACCGGTCAGGCGTGGGACTTGGACAGGCTGCGCGGGGGCGTATACGTGCTGCCGCCGTACGTCACCGGCGACCGGGGGCAGTGGTACTCCGGCACCGCCAACGCCATATTCCAGAACATGGCGTTTATAGACCAGTTCGACCCCGACGACGTGCTGATACTCTCCGGCGACCACATATACAAGATGGACTACCACCTCATGCACCTCGAGCACATGCGCACCGGCGCGGACTGCACGATAGCGGTGCTCAAAGTCCCCATGGAGGAGGCGAGCCGCTTTGGCATAATGAACACGGACGCGCAGAACAGGATAGTCGAATTCGAGGAGAAGCCACAGGCGCCCAAGAGCGACAAGGCGTCCATGGGCATATACATCTTCTCGTGGAAGACGCTGAAGGACTACCTGCTGCGCGATTCTGCGAGCGCCAACTCCCACAACGACTTTGGAAAGGACATAATACCCTCCATGCTATCCGACGGGCTGAGCATGTTCGCGTATCCATTCACGGGCTACTGGAAGGACGTGGGCACCATATCCAGCCTCTGGGAGGCCAACATGGATCTTATATGCGACCCGCCCAAGCTCGACCTGTATGACAAGGACTGGCGCATATACAGTAAGAACGCCGTCATGCCGCCGCACTTCGTGTCCTCCGACGCCCACGTCGAGGGTTCGCTCGTCACGGAGGGCTCCAACGTGTACGGGAATGTGTATCACAGCGTGCTGTTCTCCGGCTGTCACATAGGCCAGGGCGCCGTCGTGCGCGACTCGGTAATAATGCCCGGCGCCGTGATAGGCGACGGCGCCACGGTGCTTAAAGCCATAGTTGGCGAGAACGCCCGCGTGGGAGCGCATACGCTCATAGGCTGCCCTAAGCAGGACGGCGACCCGGCGTACGACAACTCGCTCACGGGCGACATAACGCTCATCGCGGACTCGATAGAGCTGCCGGCGGGCAAGCGCGTGCCCGCGGGCATGGTGGTCTCAAAACTCACCGCAGACACACTCAGCGATAACGGAGGTGCATCACTATGACGGGCAACGCCTTTGGGCTGATATTTACCGGCGAATCCAATATGCAGCTGCGCGACCTCACCACTTCGAGATCCATAGCCGCAGTCCCCTACGGCGGGCGCTACCGCTGCATAGACTTCGTGCTCTCGTGCATGGTCAATTCCGGCATAACCAACGTCGGCATCATCACGCAGAAGAACTACCACTCGCTGATGGATCACCTCGGCGCGGGAAAGGAATGGGACCTCAACCGCAAGCGCGATGGGCTGTTCATACTGCCCCCGTACGTCACAAAGGACTCCACCGGCGTCTACAAGGGCACCGCGGACGCGCTGCGCTCCGTCATGGGCTATGTGCGCAGGAGCGCCCAGAAGTACTGCGTGCTGACGGGCAGCCACACCATCTACAACACAACCTTTGACGACATGCTGCGCTTCCACGAGCAGCGGGGCGCCGACATAACCATACTCTACAATGTGGAGCGCACATTCTCGCCCGACGACCAGTTTGACGACCTCCGGCTCTCGCTGGACGAAGACGGCCGCGTCACGGATATGGAGATAGACCCCTACCGTCCCAAGACGCAATTCCAGTCCTGCGACTGCTTCATACTCGAGAAATCGCTCCTGGAGTACCTCGTGGAGGAGGCGGCGGCGCACGCGCAGCACGACTTTATACGCGATATTCTGATAAGAAAGACCAATTCGCTGAAGATATACGGCTATCGTTACGATGGCTTCGTGGCAAGGCTCAACTCGATGGGTATGTACTTCAACCAGAGCATGGCGCTGCTAAACAGCGATGTGCGCAACGACGTGTTCAACCCGGAGCACCCAATCTACACCAAGGTAAAGGACGAGGTGCCGGCCAGGTACGGCTCCACCTCGAGTGTCAGCAACTCCTTCATAGCAGACGGCTGCATAATTGACGGCGCGGTCGAGAACTCCATACTCTTCAGGGGCGTGCGCATAGGGCGCGGCGCGGTCGTCCGCAACTCGATAGTGATGCAGGCAGCCGACATAGGCGAGGACACGCATCTCGATTACGTCATAATGGACAAGGGCGTCACGGTGAAGCGCGGCAGGACGCTCTCCGGTCACAACAGCTTCCCCGTCGTGCTACGAAAGGGTATGGTAGTGTAGCCATGAAGGTCTTGTTTATCGGCTCGGAAGCCACTCCCTTTGTCAAGCTCGGCGGGCTCGCAGACGTGCTGGGCACGCTCCCTCGGGCGCTAAAGCGGCTCGACGTGGAGACCGCGCTCATGCTGCCCATGTACAGCGCCATACCGGAGGAGTTCCGGCAGCGTGCAGTCGAGGTGGCGCGCTTCAGCGTTAAGCTGAACTGGCGCAGTCAGGATTGCGTGCTGCGCAAGCTGCGCCATGGCAGTTTGGACGTATTCTTCATAGACAGCGAGTTCTATTTCTTCCGCCCATATGTATACAGCAACGCCTACGAGGACGCGGAGCGCTTCTCCTTCTTCTGCAAGGCGGCGCTCGACGCGGTGGAGCACACGGGCTTTTCCCCCGACATACTGCACTGCAACGACTGGCACACGGGCATGATTCCCATGCTGCACAAGCTGCGCTATGCGCACTCCCCCGCGTATGCCTCCCTCAAAACCATCTTCTCCATACACAATCTGCGCTATCAGGGCGTGTTTGACCTGGATTTCGTGCGCGACGTGTTTGAACTGGACGACAGCCTCCTCACGCCGGACGGCATAGAGTACTACGGCGGCGCGAGCTTTATGAAGGCGGGCATACTCTACTGCGATTACATCACCACTGTATCTCCCACATACGCGCAGGAAATACTCTGCCCCGAAAAGGGCGAAGGCCTTGACGGGCTGCTGCAGTGCCGCCGCAACAGGCTGCGCGGCATACTCAACGGCATAGACAGGCGCGATTTCAGCCCGGCTTCCGACGACGCGCTGCCTGCCAACTACAAGCTCACGGCGCGCGGCAACAAGGCGATGTGCAAGGACAAGCTGCAGGAGGAACTGGGACTGCCCCAGTCGCCGGACACACCGCTCTTGGGGATAGTCAGCAGGTTGACCCCGCAAAAGGGCTTCGAGCTGCTCATGCAGAGCGTGGATGCTTTCGCCGCGAGCAACTGCCAGCTCGCCGTGCTCGGCACCGGACACACGCAGATAGAGGAGTTCTTCCGCGGCCTCGCCGCTAAGCATGGCGACCGCTGCGCCTATATCTCGGACTACAGCGACCCGCTCGCCCGCCGTATATACGCCGGTGCGGATATGTTCCTCATGCCATCGCAGACAGAGCCCTGCGGCATTTCCCAGCTGATAGCAATGCGCTACGGCACCCCGCCCATAGTACACGAGACGGGTGGGCTGCACGACAGCGTTAAGCCCTACAATCGTTACACGGGCGAGGGCACGGGCTTTACCTTCTCGCGCTTCTGCGCCGACGACATGTGCGGGGCCATAAACAGGGCGTTGGAGTGTTACTGGGACAAGCGCGCCTGGAACAAGGTCGTGCGCAACGCCATGCGCGCGAACTTCGGCTGGAAAGCGTCCGCAAAGCGCTACGCAGATCTGTACAAGGCGCTGGTCAACGCATAGGCGCCGCTCCGTAACCACATCGCGCCTGACGCCTCCGATAGGGCCATCGCTCACATCGGAGGCTTTTTCTGCGCCGTTGCGGCGCCCGGCGCATGAAATGTGAAGCGCGGGTAAAAACTTTGAAAATACCGCGTGCGCGCCTTGAAATCGACGCCGGGTATGATATACTCTTTCTGATTTTGAACTGGAGGCTAACTACAATGGAGTACACACACGAGGTGCAAAACATGTGCTGCGTAGCAAAGGGCGCCGTACACGGCCCCGCACCCATACCCGAAGAGGGCGCTTGGGTGAAGGCGACGCAGATTTCCGATATCAGCGGCATGACCCACGGAGTAGGGCGCTGCGCCCCGCAGCAGGGCGCGTGCAAGCTCACGCTTAACGTCAAGAACGGCATTATCGAGGAGGCCCTGATAGAGACCATAGGCTGCTCCGGCATGACGCACTCGGCGGCCATGGCCTCGGAGGCGCTCGTCGGCAAGACCATACTGGAGGCGCTCAACACAGACCTCGTCTGCGACGCCATAAACGTCGCCATGCGCGAGCTGTTCCTGCAAATAGTCTACGGCAGGTCGCAGAGCGCGTTCTCGGAGAACGGACTCCCCGTGGGCGCGGGGTTGGAAGACCTCGGCAAGGGGCTTCGCTCGCAGGTCGGAACTATGTACTCCACGCACGCGAGGGGAGCGCGCTATCTCGAGATGGCAGAAGGCTATGTGCTCAACGTAGGACTCGACGAGAACGACGAGATAATCGGGTACCGCTTCCTCAGCCTGGGCAAGATGATGGACGCCATAAAGAAGGGCATGAGCCCGAACGAGGCGTACGAGAAGAACATTGGCGTTTACGGGCGCTATAACGAGGCGGTCAAGATCATCGACCCGCGTCACGAATAATGGGAGGCTGCTATGATAACCTTTGAAGGCTACGAAAGACGAATCGACAAGATAACCGCCGAGTTGCCCAAGTACGGCATAGACGATATGGAGCACGCCCGACGCATATGCGACGAACGCGGCGTGGACGTGCGCTCCATAGTGCTGGGCATACAGCCCATAGCGTTTGAGAACGCCGTGTGGGCATACACCCTGGGCGCCGCAATCGCCATACGCCACGGCGTCGGCAGCGCATCCGAAGCCGCCGAGAAAATCGGGCTCGGCTTGCAGGCGTTCTGCATACCCGGCTCCGTCGCAGACCAGCGGCAGGTCGGAATAGGTCATGGCAACCTCGCCTCCATGCTGCTAAACGATGATACGAAATGCTTCGCATTTTTGGCCGGACACGAGAGCTTTGCCGCCGCCGAGGGCGCGATAGGCATAGCCCGCACGGCGAACAAAGTCCGCAAGCAGCCCCTTCAAGTCATACTCAACGGCCTGGGCAAGGACGCGGCGTACATAATCAGCCGCATAAACGGCTTTACTCACATCGAGACGGAATACAACCAGTTCACCGGTGAGCTGCGCGTGGTCAATAGCCGGGCGTTCTCCTCCGGCGAGCGCTCCGCGGTGCGCTGCTATGGCGCAGACGACGTGAACGAGGGCGTCGCCATAATGCGGCACGAGGGCGTGGACGTCTCAATAACCGGCAACTCCACAAACCCCACGCGCTTCCAACACCCCGTGGCCGGCACCTATAAGAAGTGGTGCGTTGAGAATGGCCGCAAGTACTTCTCCGTGGCGTCCGGCGGCGGCACCGGAAGGACGCTGCACCCCGACAATATGGCGGCGGGCCCCGCCTCATACGGCATGACGGATACGATGGGCAGAATGCACTCCGATGCGCAGTTCGCAGGCTCCAGCTCGGTACCCGCACACGTCGAGATGATGGGACTCATCGGCATGGGCAACAACCCCATGGTGGGCGCTACTGTGGCGTGTGCCGTGGCAGTCGAGGAGGCTGTTAGGAGCTGACGCGCATTTGCGCATGTAAAGCCCCGCGCGATGGCGGGGCTTTTTTCGTGCGCGGGGGGCGCGGCCTGTGGGCGGGAACCGCCCACGGCTTGCGCCGCGGCGCAAGCTGGCGCGCGTACGCGCGCCGGCCGCGCCCCCGCGCACGAACATGCGGCGTCAGGAACGTCGGCGTGGTGCAGGCCGCTTTCTCGCGTAAGCGAGAAGCTACCTTGGGCGGGTGGGATGGGTGGCGCAGAGCGCCACAAAAATCAGGAGCGCCTGCGCCGAATCGAGCGCGCTACTCTGCTATGCCAAACAGCTCCATGCCATTGCGCTTTGTCGCTTCGATCACGGCCGCGGGCGACATATCCCGAAGCTCCGCAAGCTTGTGCGCCACATACACTGCCATAGTCGGGTCGTTGCGCCTGCCGCGCAGGGGCTCCGGCGCTATATACGGGCAGTCGGTTTCAATCAATATACGCTCCATGGGTATGAGGCGCGCCACATCGGGCAGCTTGCGCGCGTTCTTAAACGTCAGCGCGCCCCCAAAAGCCACATACAGCCCCATATCTACGCACTCAAACGCGGTTTCCACGCTGCCGGAGAAGCAGTGCATCTCTCCCCGCAGCCTGCCCTTGTAGCCGCGCAGAATGTCCATGCAGTCGCCAAACGCCTCCCGAATGTGCAGGACGACCGGCACGTCGAGCTGAACTGCCAGGTCAAGCTGTTCCGAAAACCAGCGCCTCTGCACATCGCGGGGCGAGAAGTCGTAGTGGTAGTCCAGGCCTATCTCGCCCAGCGCCACCACCTTGTCGCGCCGCATGTACTGCTCTATGGCATAGAGGTGTTCCGCCCGCATGTGCACGGCGTCGTGAGGATGCATCCCCACCGCCGCGTATATGAACGGATACTGCTCAACGAGCGCCAGCGTGCCCTCCACATCGCGCACGTCGCACGCCACGTCGAGCACCAAATCAACGCCGCTTGGCTTCAGCGACTCTATCAACTCGTGCCTGTCCCCGTCAAAGCGGCCGTCGGTCAGGTGCGCGTGTGTGTCGAATATGCCCATGCTATCTGACCTTCAGCCCGCTCTCCATATCCGCCATAGTGGTCAACGCGCTTAGATGCACGTCGCCCTCGTCGGACGCACAGAGTATCATGCCGTTGCTCTCGATGCCGCACAGCTTGCGCGGCTTTAGATTCGCAACAAGCACCACTGTCCTCCCCACTAACTCATCCGGCGTATAGTACGCCTTTATCCCGCTCAGCACGGTGCGGGTCTCGTTCCCCACCTCGAGCGTCAGATTGAGCAGGTGCTTGGACTTCGGCACGGGTTCACACGCTATGACGCGCGCAAGGCGCAAATCGAGCTTCGCGAAGTCCTCATAGTCTATCAGCGCGCGCGTCTCCTCCGGGGCGCTCTCGGGCTGCTTTGCGGCCTCTGCCGGCTCTGCGTCGCCCTTGAGCGCTTTCAGCTCCGCGAGCTCCTTCTGCATATCTATCCTCGGGAACAGCGCCTCGCGCGCCGTCACACAGGCGCCGCTCTCGAACTGACCGTACTTCAACTCCGGTATCTCGCGCAGTCGGCCTTCGCTCACGCCCAGCCTGTCCAGCGCCTCCGCCGCGGTCTGAGGCAGAAACGCCTGCAGCAGCACGCATATAAAGCGCAGGCACTCGGCGAGGTTGTAGAGCACACTGTCGAGCCGGGAGCTCTCCCCTTCGTCCTTGGCGAGCAGCCAAGGACGCGTTACGTCTATGTACTTGTTGCACGCGCCCACGAGCTTCCATATTTCCTGCAGCGCGTCGGGCAGCTTCAGGGCGTTCATAAGGCTGTCGACTTCCGCAGGCAGGGCCGCCGCCTGCGCTTCGAGCGCTTCGTCTTCTGCCAGCAGCGCGCCGCGCTCCGGCACTTTTGAGCCGCGATACTTCTGTATCATCGTCACCGTGCGCGACAGCAGGTTGCCGAAATCGTTCGCCAAGTCGGTGTTTATGCGGGCTATGAGCGCCTCATTGGTGAATACTCCATCCGCCCCAAACGGCATCTCGCGGAGCAAAAAGTAGCGTATCGCATCCACGCCGTAGCGGCCTACGAGCTCCACCGGATCGACTACGTTTCCCTTTGATTTTGACATCTTGCCGCCCTCAAGCACGAGCCAACCGTGTCCGAATACCTGCTTTGGCAGCTCCAAGCCCAGCGCCATGAGCAGTATAGGCCAGACTATGGTGTGAAAGCGCACTATCTCCTTGCCCACGAGATGCACATCCGCCGGCCAATACCTGTCGAATGCCTCGTGGTCAGCCGTGAGATAGCCAAGCTTCGATATGTAGTTCGAGAGCGCGTCAATCCACACATATACGACGTGTTTGTCGTCAAAGGTCACGGGTATGCCCCACTTGAACGTGGTGCGCGACACGCACAAATCCTCCAGTCCGGGCAGCAGGAAGTTGTTGAGCATCTCGTTTGCGCGGGACACGGGCTGTATGAACTCCGGATGCGCCCGTATGTGCGCTATCAACGCCGGAGCGTACTTGCTTAACCGGAAGAAATAGCTCTCCTCCTCCACGACTTCCGTCTTTCTGCCACAGTCGGGGCAGCACTCGCCCTCCGCAAGCTGGCGCTCCAGCCAGAAGGACTCGCAGGGGGTGCAGTAGTGTCCCTTGTAGCTCGCCTTGTATATGTCGCCCTGGTCGTAGAGGCGCTTAAACACCTTCTGCACGCACGCGACATGATACTCATCCGTGGTGCGGACAAAGCCGTCGTTGGATATGTTGAGCAGCTTCCACAGGCCCACAATGGTCTCTACCACGCCGTCCACGTATTCCTTGGGGCTCACGCCCGCCTGCTTCGCCACGCGCTCTATCTTCTGTCCGTGTTCGTCCGTGCCGGTCAGGAAATAGACGTCATAGCCCATTGCGCGCTTGTAGCGCGCCAGAGCATCCGCCGCCACCGTAGTGTAAGCGTGACCTATGTGCAGCTTGCCGCTCGGATAATAAATGGGCGTGGTGATGTAATACGTCTTTTTGTTCTCCATATTCTCCTCCTTCGGGGCTAAAAAACCGCCCCCAGCGTATTGGCATAGGGGCGGCGAAAACAACACCGCGGTACCACCCTACTTCTCCCCGGCACTGCGGCAGGGGACTCATAAGTTCGCGCTTTATAGGGCGCACCCTCCGCGCCTGAGGCAGCGCGCGCTGCGTTCGGCGAGGTCGCTCCGGAGCCATGTTCAGCAGTATTGCGCTATCGGCTTTCACCCCGGCTCATCGCCCGCCGACTCTCTGCAAACGCGCCGCCGCCTACTCTTTCCTTCACAGCGAACATCAGTGTCACTGTATCACTATTGTGCGCCAAATGTCAATAGACAATTCCGCTATTCGAGATGGTATATGCGCGCGGCTTCCGCCGTATAGCTGCCGTCTTCCTCACACAGCACGAGCGGGGGCTCCCATACCGCCGAGAACGCCGCGCCGCGCTGCGCCTCAATCAGCGCAATGTGCGGGCTTACTCCGGCCCTGTGGTGCACTGTTCTCGCGCGCTTTATGTTAAACCGTTGCTGCGTAAGCACATAGCTCAATTCAAACAGCCGCGCCGCTGGAAACACCATGTACAGCCTGCCGCCCTCATGCAGCAGGCGCTTTGCGCACGCGCACACATCCTCTATGCCGCACTGCACCAGGTGCCGGCTCACTGTGTTCTCGCTCAACTTGCAGTGGACGGAGCCATTGTAGTACGGCGGGTTGCACACTGCTACGTCAAACGCGCCATCGCCGAAATAGGCCGGTGCATCTCGCAAATCCATGTTGCAAAAACGGACGTCCGGCGTGCCGTTGAGTTCCGCGCTCCGCACGGACATGGCGTACGTCTCCTCCTGCAGCTCAATGCCCGTCACATGCGCACCGGTCCGCGCGTTTATGAGGAATGACATCACGCCCGTCCCGCTGCCTATATCTATGACGCGCTCTGCGCCGCGCACGCGCGCGTAACCCGCCAACAACACGGAGTCCGTAGTGAAGCGGAAGCGCTCCGTATCCTGGATGAGCCTGAGCCCCTTGTATTGCAGGTCGTCGATCCTCTCCATAGCTCAGCGCGGCGCACCGCAGTGAGGGCAAAACACGCCCTCTTCAACTTCAATCATTACCCCGCAGTATGCGCACCTCACCTCGGGGCGCTCAGTCTCCTCCCGCTCAGGCGCAACACACTTGGCGGCGCGCGCGAGCGTCTCGTCAATAACCGCTTTGTCTCCCATGCGCTCCGGCTGCTGCTTTGACCGCACGAGCTGCACTATGGCCATCACCAGTGGCAGCAGACCCAGCGGCAGCATTATAACGCCAATAAAACCGATGTGACTCGCTATTGATACGCCTATCCCTATCCACACCGCCGCAAATACAGCCGCAAACACCACATATACCGCAGCAGCGCCCCTTCCAGTGCTTTTCATATTCCCTCCGTCAGAGCATTATCCCATGCCATTGTACCACTTGTCGCCTGCCGTAGCAAATAGGCCCGTGCAGGCCGTCGCTGAAACCAGAAATCATGTTTGTGAATTCTTCATTTGCATTTTTTAACACTGTGTTCACAAAAACAGGCCGTTTTTTACTTTTTTGTCGTTGTAATCACATTAAAACTGTTGTATACTTTCTAATAGATTACGTTATATATTCATACTATATAAACTAAGGAGAAGCTACATGCCAGCACTTATGAAAATTAAATCGGCGTATTCCAGCCTTCCCAGCGCTGAACGCAAGGTGGCTGATTTCATATTAAACGACCCGAATCGAGCGTCGCTCATGGTCATCAACGAAATCGCCGCTGCATCAGGTGTGAGCGTGCCGTCCGTCACCAGGCTCTCGAAGAAGCTCGGCTATGACGGGTTTATGAGCTTTCGTGTAGCGCTGGCAACCGGACTGGGATCGCTGTCGCCGCTCAACGTTGAACCGCTTCACCAAAACGACTCGGACGAGGAGGCGGCTACGAAACTGATGTTGCTTATAAGCAGAAGTATCGAGGACACCGCAAAGGTGCTCGACACTAACAAGCTCTCAAGCTTTTGCGACGACATCATAA
>JAUNBH010000060.1 GCA_030527165.1 Clostridia bacterium | reverse complement strand
GGAGCTTTTGCTTTATCCAAAGTATGGCACGGCGGCTTTATGTGCAGACGGCGGATTGCGCGGGCTCAATGCGCGTTGACGAAGCGGAGCACGTCCTGCGCCGCGCGCTCGCGTTCCGGCCCGTAAGGTATGCCGTGCGGCGAGTGCTCAAACCAGCGTATCTCAACGCTTTGCGCGTTTGATAATCCGGCAGACAGTATGTCGACGCTCTTTAGCTTAACGCGCTTGTCGTGACGCGCCTGCATTATCATCACCGGGCAGCGGATGTGTTCGAGCCGTTCGCGGAGGGCCGCCGAGAGTTTCTTTATGTCGGCTATCCGGCGCGCGGGCATGCCGGGGTAGCCCTGCGCCATGGGGTCGTATACGGGAGGGTTTTCGATTGTGACGAAGGGCGCGAGCGGGCTCAGCGCGAGCGCGAGATTGAGCTCCGCGCGCAGCTTTACGGGGGCGCACATCATTACGAGCCCGGCGGCGTCGCTCATTGACGCAACCAGCCCGCCCAACAGCGCGCCCATGCTCAGCCCGCACACGAATATGCGCGAGCAGCCCGCGTCGAGCAACGCATCGTAGGCGCGCGCGGCGTCGTCGAGCCATATGGCGTGCGTCGCACCGTCCATCGCCTGCAGCGTCTGCGCATGTCCGGTGAGCAGGGGTGCATATACGGTGTAGCCGCTTTCGACGAGAGGCTCGCACACGGAGCGCATATTTGCCGGAGTACCCGTAAAGCCGTGCAGCACGAGGCAGCCCGTTTGGCCGCCGCGGTGGAAGTAAGGCTGCGCGAGCGAGTCAAAGTGCGGATTTGCGGACGATGGGTCCCTTGTGAACTTATAGCCAAACATCGTGGACACCTCCTTGCGGCCGGCTGCTGCCCGCCCCGCGCAGCAGAAGCTGCGATTTTTGCGCTTGCGCGCCCCGGCCCGCCCACCCACAAGGAAACTTCTCGCTCGCGCGAGAAGCCCGCGGTGCGGGGAGACCACAGTAAACTTCACCGCCGCCTGGGGGGGCGCGGCTGCGCGCTTCGCGCGCGCCGGCGGGCGCTGTGCGCCCGCTTGAAACGGCTTCGCCGTTTCGGCCGCGCCCCGACCCGCATGTACCTCATTGCAACTTAGGACGCTCCTGCCTCCCGCGCGATCCATAGACCGCGTGCGGGGACTCTCACCGCGCCAGACGGCAGGCCGCGTTTTTCTCCCCGCGTCATATCGCACGCCGGGCCGCCGCTCTGCGCGCCATGCCGGAGCCGAGCTGCTTCACCGCCGCCTGGGGGCGCTCAGAGCTTGGCGAGCCCTTGCAGCCCGCTCTTTAGCACGGCACGGCGCAGCGCGGGTTCGAACATGAACCAGCTCTTGGCGACGCGCGCATCTATCTTGCGGCGCAGCAGCGAGGTGAGGCGCCTATATGCCGCATTGGGTTCGCGCTCTCCGCCTGATAGCGCCGTTGCGAGCGCCCAACCGCTGTAAAGCGCGAAGCTTATGCCTTCAAAAGAGCTGGGGCTTATGAAACCGGCCGCCTCGCCGGTCAGGAAGCAGCCGTCGCCGCCGCAGAGCGTTTCGGCCGACGAGCGCGGGCGCAGCACAATGCACGCCTCCGTCTTCAGGGGCTCGCCAAACTCAATGCCAAAGCGCGCGTGCAGGCGCTTTTTTTGCTCCTCGAATCTGTCTCTGGAGGCGTCGTGTTCAAACGCGCCGCCGAATATAAAGCTCCCGCGCTTGTGCAGGCTCCACGAGCAGGCGCCGCTCGTCGCCGGGTCGAATATGGCGGAAAGGAACGGCTGAGGATTGCGCTCCTCAAACCATTGCTGTATGGCGGTGTAGCTGCGTATGCGGTGCCCGGGATAGAGCTTGCGCCGCACTAAAGAGTTTGCGCCGTCCGCCCCCACGAGGTAGCGCGCGTGCGCCGTAAACTGCCGCGCCCCATCCTTATACGTCACGCAGAACCCGCCGTCCGCCCTCGCGGCGTCCACAACGCGGGCCGCCGGTCTGAAGTCGTGACAGGCAGGTATGCGCGCGCGCATAAAGCGGTCAAACTCACCGCGCTTCATGTTGACGTAGCCCTTGAAGTAGCTGCGCTCGTCGCCGCTCTCCACGTCCAGCGTGCGCACCGCGTATATCTGCGGGTCGGTGAGGACGTGCGCCGGCAGGGTTATGTCGAGCCGCGCCAGCATCTCCTGCGCCGCCTCAGACAGCAAGCCGCCGCAGGGCTTTTCAAAGCCGTTTCCGGCGTCTGACTTGTCGAGTATCAGCACGCGCAGCGCGCCCGGAAGCCGCGAAGCCAGCAGCGCCCCGGCGGGTCCTGCGCCGACTATCGCGACGTCGTAGCGTTCATTCGCCATAGCGCTCGACCCTTACGCCCGCCGCTTTGAATATCTCGCGCGCGAACTCGTCCGGATAACCCTCCCCGTAGACTACCCGCGCTATGCCCGCGTTTACTATCATCTTGGCGCATATGACGCAGGGCTGATGCGTGCAGTAAATGGTGGCGCCCTCTATGCTGACGCCCATGCGCGCCGCCTGTATTATGGCGTTCTGCTCCGCGTGTATGGCGTAACAGAGCTCATGCTGCTTGCCGGAGGGTATGCCGAGTTTCCGGCGGATACATTCGCCGCGCTCAACGCAGCTCGTCACGCCCGAGGGCGCGCCGTTGTAGCCGGTGGTCAGTATGCGCTTGTTGCGCACGATGATAGCGCCTATCTTGCGATTCTCCTGATAGCACGACGACCAGGACGCTATCGTAGCCGCCATTTCCATGAACCTCTTGTCCCACTTGTCGCCCATGTGCGCCTCCCGTTTTTTGAACATTATACTTCATTTTGCCAGATTGTAAAACAAATGTGACATTTGTTTTTTTTTGTGCAAAGGCGTTGACAATACAGTAGAGGTGCATTATCATATGCCTGTTAGCACTCCAAGCGGTTGAGTGCTAAGAATCGCAATACATACTCGAAGGAGGAATACAATATGAAACTCAGACCTTTGGCTGACAGGGTGGTGCTAAAGAGGATAGAGGCGGAGGAGACCACCGCCGGCGGCATCATTCTCACCAGCGCGACCAAGGAAAAGCCCCAGATAGCGGAAGTAATCGCGGTAGGGCCCGGCGGCGTGGTGGACGGCAAGGAAGTCGTTATGTACGTTAAAGAGGGCGATAAGGTCATGTGCCCGCGCTACGGCGGAGCGGAGATAAAGCTCGACGGGATAGAGTACATGGTAGTGCGGCAGAACGATATAATGGCTGTAGTTGAGGAATAAGGAGGAGACGAATAATGGCAAAGCAGATAAAGTACGGCGAGGACGCGCGTAAGGCGCTTGAGACGGGCATCAACGCGCTCGCGAACACCGTCAAGATAACTCTCGGCCCCAAGGGCAGGAATGTGGTGCTCGACAAGAAGTTCGGCGCGCCGCTCATCACCAACGACGGCGTCACGATAGCCAAGGAAATAGAGCTCGAGGATCCGTTCGAGAACATGGGCGCACAGCTCGTCAAGGAAGTCGCGACCAAGACCAATGACGTTGCCGGCGACGGCACCACCACGGCGACGCTGCTCGCTCAGGCGATAGTGCGCGAGGGGCTGCGCAACGTGGCCGCTGGCGCGAACCCCATGGGCATCAAGCAAGGCATAGTACTTGCGGTCGACGCGGCGGTCGAGGCGCTGAAGGGCATAAGCAGGCCCATTGAGAGCGAGCAGTCCATAGCGCAGGTCGCGTCCATCTCCGCGGGAGACGAGCGCATAGGCCAGCGCATCTCCGACGCCATGAAGGAAGTTGGCAAGGACGGCGTCATAACCGTAGAGGAATCCAAGACCACCGAGACCACGCTCAAGTTCGTCGAGGGCATGCAGTTCGACCGCGGCTACTGCTCCGCGTACATGGTCACCGATACCGATAAAATGGAGGCGGTGCTCGACAATCCCCTCATCCTCATAACCGACAAGAAGATTGGCAGCATACAGGAGATACTCGGCATACTGGAGCCCATCGCACAGCAGGGCAAGAAGCTGCTCATAATCGCCGAGGACTTCGACGCGGAATGCCTTGCCACGCTGGTAGTAAACAAGCTGCGCGGCACGTTCACCTGCGTTGCGGTCAAGGCGCCCGCCTTCGGCGACAGGCGCAAGGCCATGCTGCAGGATATAGCGACGCTCACCGGCGCCACTGTGATCTCCTCGGACCTCGGCATGGAGCTCAAGGATGCGTCCGTGGCGGACCTCGGCACTGCGCGGCAGGTCAAGGTTGACAAGGACAATACCACCATCGTGGAGGGCGCGGGCGACAAGCGCGAGATAGAGAACCGCATCGCCGCAATACGCACTCAGATAGCGGAAACCACACAGGAGTACGACCGCGAGAAGCTCCAGGAGCGCCTTGCGAAGCTGTCGGGCGGAGTTGCCGTGATAGCAGTCGGCGCCGCTACCGAGGTCGAGATGAAGGAAGCCAAGATGCGCATAGAGGACGCGCTTGCGGCCACGAGCGCTGCCGTTGAGGAGGGCATCGTGCCGGGCGGCGGAGTCGCGCTGCTCAATGCCTGCGATTCTATTCGCCACATTGCGCTTGAGAACGAGGGCGACCTGCGCACCGGTATAGAGATAGTGCTCCGCGCCATGGAGGAGCCGCTCCGTCAGATTGCTTCCAACGCGGGGCTTGAGGGCAGCGTCATTGTTGCCAAGGTGCGCGAGGCGAACACCCCCGGCTTCGGCTATGACGCAAAGGGCGACTGCTATGGCGTCATGGCTGACATGGGCATAATCGACCCCACCAAGGTCGCGCGCTGCGCGCTCCAGAACGCCGCTTCCATCGCGGCGCTGGCGCTGACCACAGAGAGCCTTGTGTGCGATATACCCGCTCCGGAACCCCAGGTTCCCATGGGTGCTCCCGGCGGCATGTATTAAGTAGAAAGCCAGCCGCATCAGACTGTCGATAACGCGCGCTGTGCCGCCCCGCCATTCGGCGGGGCGGCTTTTGTCCGCGCACGGCGCGGGAAGCCTTCCTTTGAGGGTGGGCGGGCGGGGCAAAGCCGCACGCGCTTCCGTGCAACCAAATGCCCGCGCGTGCGGCTTTGCAATAAAACGGCGAGCTCGCCTTTCAGGCGAGCTCGCTGCCGTGCGCCGGCTTCCTGCGCGCGCATCAGATTTCTGCCGTTACCCTGCGCGCGAGGCCGTTCGACCGCGGGCGCTCGCTTCACCGACGGGGCGGGGCGCGGCCTGAACGGCTTTGCCGTTCGGCCGGCTGTCGCCGGCTGGCGCGCAAGCGCGCCGGCCGCGCCCCCGCGTCACCCCTCGATTAGCTTTCGCGCCTCGCGCAGGCTGATGCCCCTGTCCAGCGCAATGCGCGCGACATCCTCGTACTCGCACTTGGAGCGACTGACGCCGTAGCCGGACGAATCCTTGCGCCGCACCTGGCCGTAGGGCGTATCGAGCGCCGTGGTTGTGCGCTTAAGCACATACCTCGCGCAGGCGGTTTCGCGCACGCCGAGCGTGGATGTGTGCTTAAACAGCGCCTCGACGACGGCGTACCTGTCGGCGGTGCGGCAGAGCGCGCGAAGCAATACCCCCGGCCGCGATTTCTTCATGCCAATGGGCGTCGTGAACACCTCCAGCGCGCCTGCGTCGAACAGGCGCTCCATGGCGAAGCCCAGCTCCTCCGCGGTCATGTCGTCCACGTTGCAGTTTAGCTCCAGCACGCTTTCGCTCTCGCCTTGCGCGTCGCCCAGCAGTGCGCGGACGCAGTTGGCGGCCTCGAAGTCCTTTTTGCCCATGCCATACCCGGTTTTTTCCAACGTCATCACGGGCATGTTGCCAAAGCGCGTGGCGAAGCGCTTCAGCAGCGCCGCGCCCGTGGGCGTGCATAGCTCGCCCCTTATGCTGCCGCCGTAGACGGGTACGCCGCGCAGTATATGGGCGGTGGCGGGCGCCGGAACCGGCAGTATGCCGTGAGCGCAGCGCACATGACCGCTGCCCAGGTGAACCGGCGAAACTACCACCTGCTGCGGTGCGAGCCGTTCCATCAACAGGCAGACGGCGGTTATATCGGCTATGGCGTCAAGCGTCCCCACCTCGTGAAAGTGAATGTCCGCCACGGGAACGCCGTGCGCGTGGCTTTCCGCTTCGGCAATGAGCGCGTAGACTGCCATCACGTCCGCCTTGACGGAAGCGGAGAGCGGCAGCGCTGTGACTATGCGCTCTATATCCGCCAAGCCCCTGTGCTCGTGCGAATGCTCGTGCTCGTGTGCGTGC
>JAUNBH010000010.1:6405-36064 GCA_030527165.1 Clostridia bacterium | reverse complement strand
GAAAAGCGTGAGCGTTTTAACGATTTGAAAGTCAACGGAGACGAAACCATCAATATCGAAAAAGCCGCATTGATGGTTTCCCTCAATAAGACTTGCTTTAACGGCCTGTTCCGAGTGAATAAAAGAGGGCTTTTCAATGTGCCTATGGGTGCCTACAAGAATCCGATGATTTGCGATGAAGCAAATCTTCGTGCCGTATCAGAGAAATTGCAGAATGTGACCATTGTTTGCGGTGATTACAAACAGTCTGCTGACTTCATTGACGAAGACACTTTCGTTTACTTTGACCCACCGTATCGTCCCATTACTGACACCGCAAGCTTTACGGCGTACACCGAGAATCTGTTTAATGATGAGGAACAATTTGAGCTTGCACGATTCGTTGATGATATGCACCGAAGAGGCGCTAAGGTTGTAGTAAGTAATTCCGCAAACGGAGAGGTGCACTCGTATGAATCTAAACTTTAATCTGGGCATTTCATCCAATTACCACTCCAACACACAAATTGCCAGAGTTTTAACGGAGAACTGGGTGAAAGAGAATATGTTCTGCCCGGTGTGTGGACGTGCTTTCATTGAGCGTTTCCCGAATAATGCTCCGGTTGCCGACTTCTATTGCCCCGATTGCAAACACCAGTATGAGTTAAAGAGTAAAAACGGACCGCTTGGAAACAAGGTCAACGATGGCGCTTATGACGCTATGATAAAGCGTATTACCAGCAACGAGAACCCTGATTTCTTCCTTATGAACTACTCAAAAGAGACCTGGTCTGTACGCGACTTCGTCTTCGTTCCCAGATTCTTCTTTACACCGGGAATCATTGAAAAGCGGAAACCGTTAGGCGATACGGCTCTTAGGGCGGGCTGGACGGGATGCAATATCCTGATTAACCAGATACCAAGGCAAGGCAGAATACAGATTATATCGGATGGTATTGCTGCTGAGCCGCAAACCGTAGTAGGCATGGTTTCAAGAAGTCTAAAACTCGAAGTAAACGACCTGAGCACTCGGGGATGGCTGTTTGATATACTGAATTGCGTTAACGCCATCCGCATGAATGTATTCAGATTGGAGGATGTATATACGTTTGAAGAATGGTTGCATAGCAGGCATCCGCGAAACAATAACATAAAGCCGAAGATACGTCAGCAGTTGCAGCTATTACGAGATAAGGGATACATAGAGTTCTTAGGAAACGGGTTGTACAGGAAGCTATGAACAGAGAGCAAATGACCGAGCTAATCTCAATTAACAAAACTGTTTAGAACACGCTGAGAGGGGGCGAGTGGGAATGACCTCGCAGCTCGCTTTCGCTGTAACGGTGTCGAGCGCCGTTTTTATGCGGTCAGGGCTGCGGATTGGCTGCGGCGCTGAGGCAGAAACGACATCCGAGAGGCACGGTGGAGCCCCCGCCCACGGTTCGCACCGCGGGGCGGGTTTTAATACGCTGCTATGCGTCCTCGCGCTTCGCGAGTTCGGCTATCTGCGGATACTTGCCCACTATGTAGTCATAGCCGCCTTCACTGTGCGGTATCAGACAGTGCGAACAGTCCTTTATCCCCCCGGCGATGTACTCAAAATTACCGCCGCACTTGTCTCCGAGCGCATACAGGGGACAATAACAGAACAGACAGTTGAACTTCGCGTCGTCAGCCACGCTGTGACACGGGAAAAACTCGCACTTGTCGTGCCTGAAAAAGGCGTAGTTGCCGTGCCCGCTCATACGCCTGCTCCTTCCGCCGGCGCGCCCAGGCGCCCTATGGCGCCCAACGTATCGCCCAGCACCGCGTATCTGCCATGAGCGAACGCCGTCAGCCGTGCACGCGCGACGTCTATCCTGCCATTGCCGTCGAGTACGCTCTCGTCCGCCAGTACGGCAACTATGTCCGCTATGAACATGTCGTGCGACCCCAGCGGCACGACGTCCGCCACCCTGCACTCCAGCGTCAACGGGCTCTCGGCTATTACCGGACAGTCAATGGCGCTTCCGCGCTGCGCCGTCAAGCCGCACTCTACAAACTTGTCGTGCTCCCTGCCGGACACGCGGCCGCAGTAGTCCGCGTTCCCCACGAGCGCCTCGCTGACCAAATTGACCGCAAACTCGCCGCGCTCGCTTATCAGGCCGTGCGAATACCGCCTGCGCGTGACCGAAACGTACGTTTTGGGCGGGCTGCTCGCGAGTATACCCGTCCAGGCTATTGTTATTATGTTCGGCGCTTCCAGCGTGCCGCACGACACCATCACTACCGGCAGCGGAGCCAGCAGCGTGCCGCCGTCAAACCTAATCTTCGCCATATAAGCCTCCCTTTTTTTCAATGATACCGCAAGCCCGCGGCTTTTGTCCAGCGCTCGATTGACAAGCGTTTTGAGCGCGTATATACTCGACTCAGGAGGGCAGAAAGGTGTTTTCAGGCGCACTCGGCATAGGGAAGGGCGTGACCGCCATAATAGGCAGCGGGGGCAAGACCTCGCTGATGCTGAAGCTCGCGGGTGAGCTGCGCGGCCGGACGATCGTCGCCACGACGACCCGCATATTCCCGCCTGCCGACATGCCGCTCGTCACCTCGCCCGACCCCGTGGAGCTGCGGCGCGCGCTCGCATTGGGGCGCACCGTATGCGTCGGTACGCCCGCTGCGGACGGCAAGCTCGCCGCCGGGCCGCTGCCCTTGGAGGAACTCCTCGAGCTGTGCGACAACCTGCTCGTAGAAGCGGACGGGGCGCGCGACATGCCATTGAAGGCGCACGCGGATTATGAACCCGTCATACCCGCGTGCAGTTCCCGCGTGTTGCTCGTAGTGGGCGCTTCGGGGCTCAACGCGCCCATACGCCGCGCAGTACACCGGCCGGAGCTGTTCTGCGCCGCCACAGGCGCCTCCCCCGACGAGTGCGCTACGCCGGAGCGCGTAGCGGAACTGATTAACCGCGAGGCGCTGGCGGACACCGTAGTCATCAATCAGTGCGACGCCGCCGACTGCCGCGCCGTGAACTCGCTCGCAGCTCAGCTGCATGCCGCCGTATTCCTCGCGTCAGTGCGCGAGGGCTGCGTGCGCGAGTTTGACGGGGCGCGGCCGCGCGCGTAAGCGCGCAGTTTGCGCAGCAGCGCAAACAGAAACGGCTCTGCCGTTTCAGGCCGCGGCCGGCGGGAGCCCGCTTCCCGCGCAAGCGGGAAGCGTACATAGGGTGGGAGGGCGGGAGGCGCGTGAGCGCCAATAATCGTCCCCGGCGCTGTGGCAGACGCAGGCTCTCGTCCTGCGAGGGCGCGCCATAATTTTTTCCCCAACCCAACCCACCCACATAAGGTAGCTTCCCGCTCACGCGGGAAGCGGGCATTAACAAGCGAGGTAGAGGACATGCTGGTACTCATAAAGGGAGCGGGCGACATCGCAAGCGGCATAGCACTGCGCTTGCACCGCTGCGGCTTTGACATAGTGATGACCGAGACGGCGCAGCCGAGCGCGATACGCAGGACCGTATGCTTCTCTGAGGCGGTGCGCTGCACGACAGCTCGCGTCGAAGACGTCACGGCGCGCCTCGCGCTGAGCTGTGCCGAAGCGCTGCAAGTAGTCGCCGCGGGCGACATAGCCGTGCTCGTCGACCCGAATGCGGAATGCGTCGCCGCGCTGTCACCCAAGGTAGTAGTAGACGCCATACTCGCCAAGCGCAATCTCAACACGCGCATAACCGATGCGGACATAGTCATAGCGATAGGCCCCGGGTTCCACGCGGGAGCAGATTGCCACGCCGTTATCGAGAGCAATCGCGGCCACGCGCTCGGCAGGGTAATACTCTCGGGCGCCGCAGAAGCCAATACCGGAGTGCCGGGCGACATAGGCGGCTATACGGTGCAGCGCGTACTGCGCGCTCCCGCGGACGGCGAGTTCACCGCACTGCGCTCGATAGGCGATACCGTCCACGCAGGCGATGCCGTAGCGAGTGTTGAGGGCAATCCGGTGCTCAGCGAGATTGACGGCATACTGCGGGGCCTTCTCCCCACCGGGCAGCGCGTCCGCGCGGGCATGAAATGCGGCGATGTAGACCCGCGCTGCCGCCCGGAGCACTGCTACACAGCGTCGGACAAGGCGTTGAGCATAGGGGGCGGCGTCTTAGAGGCGATTCTGACGCTGGGAGGAGCGATATGGCAAGCGACATAAAACTCACAAAACTCGCGCAGTGCGCGGGCTGCGGCGCAAAGGTGGGCGCGGGCACGCTCTCCTCGATATTGGGCGACCTGCGCACGGTGAACGATCCCCGCCTTATAGTGGGCTTTGATAAGAGCGACGACGCCTCCGCCTACCGCGTGCGGGACGACCTGGCGGTAGTGCAGACGCTCGACTTCTTCCCCCCGATTCACGACGACCCGTACACTTTCGGGCAGATAGCCGCAGCCAACGCCATGAGCGACATCTACGCCATGGGCGGCGAACCCAAGCTCTGCCAGAACATACTGCTCATGCCCAAGGACATGGATATGGACGCCGTACACGACCTGCTGCGCGGCGGAAATGACAAGGCGTGCGAGGCGGGCGCGCTCATCACGGGCGGCCACAGCATTTATGACGACACGCTCAAGTACGGCATGTGCGTCACGGCGTTCATGCCGCCGGAGCGGATACTCAAGAATCACGGGGCGCGCACAAACGACGTGCTGATTCTGACAAAACCCATAGGAGTGGGCATACTCGCCACCGGCGCGCGGGGCGGTCTGTTGTCAAGCGGCGGCGCGCGGCTTATGACCGAGCTCATGCTCACGCTCAACAAGGCGGCGCGCGATATTATGGTCAAATACCGCGTTCACGCCTGTACGGACGTCACGGGCTTCTCGCTGCTGGGACATCTGTGTGAAATGCTGGAGGGCTCCGGCGCCGCCGCCACGATCGCGGTGGACGATATCGACCTCATACCCGAGGCGCTGGAGCTGGCGCGCATGGGAGTGCTGCCGGAGGGCGTTTACCGCAACCGGCGCTTTGCGCAGAGCCGCGTGGACTTTGGAACTATCGACCTGGCGCGCGCCGACATGCTCTTTGACCCGCAGACCTCCGGAGGGCTGCTCATGGCAGTCGACCCCGACGACGCAGCCGCGCTGCTGTGTGAACTCAAAAGCGCCGTCCCAAGCGCACAGCGCATCGGAACGGTCAGGGAACCCGGAGATGGCGCGCTCATCGCGCTCGTGTGAGCTCCCCTATGGCGCGGACGGCAGCGCACACGTCCGCCTCGCTCGTGTAGTGACCGAATGAAAACCGCACCGCGCCCTCGGGAAATGTACCCAGCGTCCTGTGCGCCCATGGCGCGCAGTGCAGCCCGCAGCGCGTCAGCAGCCCGTACTCGCGCTCCAGCCGATGCGCCGCCACAGCGTTGTCCATGTGCTCAAACGCCACCGACACCACGCCCAGGCACGGGAAGTCCCCGCCAATCACGCGCACGCCATCCAGGCCTCTCAGCTCTGCCGCAAAGCGCTCCGCAAGCGCCGTAACATGCGCGCCTATGCGTTCCACGCCGACCGATTCTACATATCTCACCGCAGCCGCAAGGCCGTATACGCCGGGCATATTCGGCGTTCCCGACTCAAACTTGTCGGGAAGCGCGCCGGGCTGTTCGTCGCTGTCCGAATAGCTGCCCGTGCCACCGCTCACTATGGGCTCCATGCACTGCGCCATGCGCTCCGACAGCAGCAGCGCACCTATGCCGCACGGCCCCATCAGCCCCTTGTGTCCGGATACCGCGATCGCGTCCGCCCCCAGCTCTCGCATATTTACCGGGAAATAACCGGCGGACTGGGAGGCGTCCAACACAAACAGCAGCCCTCTTTCGCGCGCCAGCTCGCCCACGGCGGCGGCAGGCTGTACGTGCCCGCAAACATTTGAAGCGTGGTTGAGCACTATCATGCGCGTGTCGCCCCGGACTCTCGACCTCAGTTCCACCAAGTCGACCTCGCCCCGCGAGTCGCAGGGGACGATGTCCACGCGCACCCCACGCCGTGCGAGCGCCGTAAGCGGACGCATTACTGAGTTGTGCTCCATAGAGCTGACGAGCACGCCGTCACCCGCGCGCAACGCGCCCAAGATCGCCATGTTGAGACTGTAAGTCGCGCCCGGCGTTATAATAGCGCGCTCTGTCGCGCCCACTCCAAACAGCCTGTCAAGCGCCTCTCGCAAGCCTTGGAGCTCAAGCGCGCACTCGTTTTGAAGCGCGTACGCGCCCCTGTTGACCGTCGCGCACACGCTGCGCATATAGTGCCCCATCCGCTCTCCCACGCACGGCGGCTTGTACCGCGATGTGGCAGCGCAGTCGAGGTATATCACAGAGTCACTACCTTTCGCGCGCGCAGCAGTATCTCGGCTATCTCGTACATATTGCTGACCTCGCCCACCGACAGAGCGCCCCTCATGCCGTAGAAGTCCAGGCAGGTGCCGCACACGATCAGCTTCACTCCCCGCTCGTGAAGTTTGGCGAGGCTTGCCACGACCTGCTCCTCATCTGAAGCTGCAAGCAGTACGCCCCCGTTCATGAACACCAGATGCCCCGGCACGTCGTCGCCGTTCGCGAGCGTATACAGCATCATCTTCATGAGCTGCTTGCCCAACTCCCTGTCGCCCTCGCCTATGCGGTCGCCGCTTATGAAAAACACGGTTCCGGGCAGGGCTTCCGCCCGCTCGCGCTTAAGCGGCATTGGGCGCTCCTGCGCGTCCTCCGCGGCGAAGCTGACGTTGTACACGCCCTCGTGCTTGTCCACGTTGACGTTCGCGCCGAGATTCATGCCCAACCGCTTCAGGTTCTCCACCGCCGCATCGTTGTCCACCACGAGTGTGAAACTCCGCTCGCCGTCGTCATACGCCCGCTTTGCCATTATCACGGGCTGTGGGCACGGCTTCCCCACAGCATCAATAAATCGCATCATAAACGCCTCCCGTTCGCGTTTAATATATTACTGTAAGTATATCCCCGCCGTTCAAAGCGTGTCAAGCGTTGCCAAAGCGCCGGCGCGGCGGTATAATGTGCCCGGAGGCGACAATGGAAAGCCGGACTTACATATTGCTCGCATTTGAAACCACCCACGCCGCCACCGCCATGCAGCGGCGCCTGAGCGGGCGCGTCGGGTTCGCTGTCATGCCCACGCTCCGCCTCATATCCGCCAGCTGTGGCATCTCGCTTCGCGTCGAAACAGAGAACGCCCCCGAGCTGTTTTCGCTGCTGCATGCCTGCGACATACCCTATGCGGCGTACCTCATAGACGAGGCGCTCTCCATGGCGCAGCGCCTATAACCCGCGCAGGAACGTCAGGTATTCCTCCTCGATTTCAAAACCAATACTGCGGTATATGGCCAGCGCCGGCGCGTTTCGCTCCGATACATACAGATGCGCCGACTGCCCGCGCGCCGCGAGCGCGTTTACACAGCGCCGCATGAGCTGCTCGCCGAGCCCCGTCCCGCGCGCGGCAGGCACGACGTTGAGCGCGCCAACCTCTCCGGTATCTCTGTCCGCCCTGCAAAAGCCCAGCAGCTTTTCCCCTTCGACCGCCACAAACTCAAGCGCACAGCTGCGGCGCATGGCGCTTCGCAGGTCCGCGTCGTCCGCCTCAAACAGCGCCGGATACTCCATGCCGTACAACAGCCCCGCCTCCGCCACTCCGGCATTGCGCAAACTTATCACGCGCGCGAACCACTCGTCCGAGTAGTTGCGTATGCAGGCCCGGTCTTGGACGTCCAATATGCCGCCCGCGTACGCCATTCGCCACATCTCGCCGAACGGCTCAAAGCCGCAGCGGTGCGCAAACCCGACGGCGGAGTCCCCCTTTGGTATCATGCAGGTCGCGCGCACCCTGCCGCGCCGCCTAAGCGCGTCAAGCGCCCGCGAGACGAGCGCAGTGCCCAGTCCGCGCCCGCGAGCGTCTTCGCTTACCCACGCCGTGAGCTCCGCTCCGTCCGCGTCCTCGCGCGCGGCGGCACTCGCCCAACCGATTGCACGCCTGTCTGCGCGCAGCGCAGTTATGAGCACCTCGCTCAGTTCCGCGCAATCGAGGAGCGCGTCGTCACCGGGCGCGCCGCGCGGTTGCCATACGCGCATCAATTCCGCAACTGTGCCCGCAATGCGCACCCGCTCGCCGCCTATGTCCATCCAACGCATTACAGCAGTCCCGCACGTTCGGCTATCAATTCCGCTGCGACGCTCACGGCTATCTCCGTCGGCGTGCGCGCGCCTATCTTGAGCCCTATCGGATTGCGTATGCCGGCTATCGTCTCCTCGCTGAAGCCATCGCGCAGCAACCGCTCCCGCGTGAGCGCCATCTTTCGAGCGCTGCCCATAAGTCCCACATAGCGCGGTGCGCGCCGGAGCGCCCACACGAGCGCATCGTAATCCCACTCGTGGCCGCGCGTCATTATTATGGCGTAATCATTGGGCTTCAGCGCTATCTCGTCCAACCTGGCAAAATCGCATGCCACCGTCCGCACAGGCGCGGCGAAGCGCTCCAGCAATTCCGCGCGATCGTCGCACACGCAGACGCTGAAGTCCAATTCCGCCAGCAGCGGCGCGAGCGCGCCGCCAACATGCCCCGCGCCGAATACATACGCCACTCCCGCGTCTTTGACCGGCAGTACGAGGTACTCGCGGCCGCCCGTGCGCTCGAGGCGGGCGCGGTCGCCGAATGCTTCCGGCGGCAAACTCCCGCTAAGCGCGCCGCACAGCACGCCCGTATCATCTGCCGCGGCGATTTCGTCGCCCTCGGCACTCAATACTATCCATGCGCCGCCGGAGGCGCCGCAGGCGCGCGAGAACACCTGCAAAGCCGCGTCGCCCGGGCTCAGCGGCAAAAAGAGCACGTCGCATTCACCGCCGCATATCATTCCGAGCGCGCCGGCAGCGCTGTTGTCCAGGGAAAAGCGCTCCCTGCGCGGCGCTTCGTTTCGCGAGAGCATATCGCGCGCGCTGTTCGCCGCCCTGTATTCCAGTACGCCGCCGCCTATCGTGCCCGCGCTGCCCGCTTCCGTCACGAGCATGCAGGAACCCAGCGCGCCCGGCACCGAGCCGCGCGTGCCCATCAATACGCACAGCACTCCGGGCGTTCCCGCCGTCAGCATGGCGCATACCAATTCCGACATCTTCAGCAAGTTCATTTGTTCGCCTCCAGTAGATTGAGCTTGCGCCCCATGGGGCGCAAGGTTTCCTGTGTGGGCGGGTGGGTGGGAGCGAACGGGGAGCAGGATGTCACTATTGCGCCTGCCTGCCGTCCGCCTCGCGCCTGCAGCGGGGCATTATGACGCGCACGAGCCGCAGCGCGCCGTACAGCGCGCCCATGACAGTCAGCGGCCAGTAGCTCAGCAATACGCCGCACGCCGTGAACACAGCCGTCTGCACCAGTATCAGCGCGATAATATAGAGCCCACTGGGGCGCGCCGCGTAGAACGCCCACAGCAATACGCCCGACAGCACGCCCGCGAGCAACACAAACAAGTATATGACGAAGCGATCCGCATCCGGAAAGGCAAACAGCGGGCTGTTGACGCATATGAGCATCGTCAGCGCCACACCCGCGGCAAGCGTCGGTTCCAAGACCACGAACCACAGCCGCCCGACCTCCGGTCGCTCCCACTTGTACTTGCCGCGCGCGAGACAAATGACCTCCGGCAGGGCAAACAACAGGAGCGCAGCCAGGTTTATCGTGTTGATGAAGTTCCATTGCATTATCGTTCCCACCTCATGTCAGCTTTCGTGCGGGCGCCGTCAGACTTCACGTTCGTAAACTACTTAGTATTATACTTTTACTCTGCGCCGGGGTCAATCCGTTATGCTAATACTTACCGACCACTTGTGTTGTGACCGCCCGCGCAGTTATGCTATAATTAGTGAGACCGTGCGATGGGAACAGAGATGCAGAGAAAGTACACGATAGCCGACGTGAATATCCAGATAGATGCGCCGTTCGCCTTTGATGAGTCGGGCGCTATGCGGCTCTTTGCCGGCGAGTTCGACGCGCCGTGCGCGAGCTATAACTTTGAGCTCGTCCCCGAGCTGCCGCAACACGGCCCGGCAGCGCTCTACCAACGCAACAGAACGCGCGTTTACCGCGCAGCGCACGGCCTGCACCGCTACTACGAGGACCCGCTTACCGGTGCGGACATGGCTTGCCTTGTGGACTCCGGCACGGGCGACTTCCGCGTGTTGATACTCGATTCGTTTGCAGAACGCTTTTCAAATGACATACGCCTCTTTGACCTGCTCGCCATAGAGCACGCCATACTGCGCGGCGGCGGCCTGATAATGCACGCCTCGTTCGTGCTGCATCGAGGCGGCGCGCTGTTGTTTACCGCACCATCCGGAACCGGCAAGTCTACCCAGGCCGAACTCTGGCGCAGGCACAGGGGCGCGCGCGTCGTAAACGGCGACAGAGCCGTCATAAGGCGCGGCGGCGAGGGCTTTATTGCGTGCGGACTGCCGTACTCCGGAAGCTCCGGCATCTGCGAGAACGCATGCGCGCCGATAACCGCCGTCGTCATGGTTGAACAGGCGCCGCATAACCGCGTGCGCAGTCCGAACCCCGCTGAAGCTTTCCGCCGCATATTCGAGGGCTGCGCCGTCAACACCTGGCATCCGGACGACGTCACCCGCGCGTATGAGCTAATCGAGCGGCTCGTTTGTGAGACGCCCACGCCGTTGCTCGAGTGCCTGCCGGACGTCGGTGCGGTAGAGGCTCTCGAAGCGGCAATATGTACTGTGGAGGCATGATATGAGCAACGTCTCGACCGAACCGCTGCTGCTCCAGCACCTGTTTTCAAAGGCGGTCGCCAACGCCGTGCCGATTTCAGGCACATTCGAGCTGACTGCGCGCTGCAATCTCTCCTGCAAGATGTGCTACGTTCACTTGCAGCAATCTGAGCTGACCGCCAGTGAGCTGTCTGCCGATGAGTGGGTGCGCTTGGCGGAGGAAGCCTGCGAACAGGGTATGCTGTTGGCACTGCTAACGGGGGGCGAGCCGCTGCTGCGCCCCGATTTTACTGAAATATATGCTCGCCTCAAACAGCTGGGCATCGTCATTTCCATTAACACCAACGGTACGCTCATAGACGGCGACATGCTCGAATACTTCCTGCACAACCCGCCGTACCGCATAAATATGTCCGTATATGGCGCTTCTCCTGCGACGTATGAACGGCTCTGCGGCAACGCCAACGCGTATTACAGGGCAACAGACGCCCTTAAGCGGCTTATAGAGCACGGCATAGACGTCAAGGTCAACCTCAGCGTGACACAGCACAACCTCGACGACGCGCTCGACATATACCGCATGGTGCACGACTTGGGGGCGCATGTGCAGGCGGCCACTTATATGTTTCCGCCCGTGCGCAGGTCAGGCGCCGTGCCCGACCGCATGACGCCGGAACAGTCCGCGCGCACGGCGCTGGACGTGGACAGGCTTCGCTTTGGCGACGCGGCCTTTGCGGAGCGCCTGCGGCGCACATTAGACGGCATAACGCCCCCGGACCCTGACCGCGAGTGCTTCGACCTGCCCTCCGAGCCGCTGTTCTGCCGCGCAGGGCGCTGCACCTTCTGGCTGACCTGGGACGGGAGAATGCTGCCGTGCGGCATGATGGAAACACCCGTGGCGCGCCCGCTCGAACAAGGCTTCAGCGAGGCGTGGAAGCATGTACACGCTCAAACGCGCGCCATCCTCTTGCCCGCAGAGTGCACGGCATGCCCCAAGCGGCACGCCTGCGAGGTGTGCGCCGCCTCCTGCTACACGGAGACAGGCGCTTTTGACGGCGTACCGCGCTATATGTGCGCTCGGACTGACGCAACGCTCGCCATGGCGGGCGACATACTACGGCTTCTGGAGGGACAAAATGCAGATTAACGGCAGCTATACCGCCCGCAGGATAATGGGCGAATTGATACTCGTGCCGACGGGGGAGAGCATACTGGAGTTTAACGGCCTCATCACCATGAACGCCCTGGGCGAGTTCATATGGGGGCTGCTGCCTGAGGCGGACAGCGTGGACGACATCGTCAGCCGTGTGGTGGAGGAGTACGAGGTCGACGAGCGCACAGCGCGCGCGGACGTGTGTGAGTTTTTGGACGAGCTGCGAGCGCGCGGCGTGCTTGCATAAGCTCCCGGCCACGGCAGGGCAGGATTCGTGGCGCTTTCGCGCCTCCCACCCACCCACCCGCAAGGAAGGCTTCTCGCACGGCGAGAAGCCCGGGGCGCGGCCGAAACGGCGGAGCCGTTTGGCAGTGCGCACGCAGTGCGCATGCCGGCGCGCGTACGCGCGCCGGCCGCGCCCCGCCCCCCTGCGGACACGCGCATACAATCAAAGAGCGTGGGCAACAGCCCACGCTCTTCATCAGCTTGCAGACAACTAAGACGCAAATCCGTTATTCCCGGCTGTTGGCACCTGGTAGCAAATGCCGGGCGGCGGCGCCACATATGTGCATCCGGCGATCGCGGTGGTGAACACCGTGCCCGGAAGCCCCGGAATGATTATGCCGCACTGATTCTCGGCGAGATTGGCCTGGTGACCGCAGCTTGCGCAGAGCGCTTCACTCAGAGCGAGGTTTTCACAGTAGAGCATGGGCTTTTCGTATGTCTTCTTTGTCATGGTTTTTCCCTCCTTCTCTAAGTAGTCTATCGTCTCTGCGCAAGCAGTTCGCGCAGTATGAGCATCGCATCCTGAACGGTTATCCTGCCGTCGTCGTCCATGTCGGCGCAGTAGACGCCGTACACGTCCAGCTCACACATGCCGAGCATGCACCTCAGTATGTGCAGCGCGTCGGAAGCGTTTACTATGCCGTCGTGGTTCGCGTCGCCGCGCACCCCGCAGAGCACCGCTTCGGCGAACAACAGCGTATCCGCGTCGGCGATTACGCTCGCCTCAGTTCCATCGGTCACGACGAGCTTGAGGTTCATGAGCGACAGCACCTCTGCGCCCGCAGCGGAACATGTGATCACCACGCTGCCCGTCGTCGCGTTGACGTAGTCGCCTATGTCGAAGTACAGCTCTGTGGTGCTGCTGACCGTAATGGCGTGGCCGTTGACGTACATGACGACCGAGCCGGCGGGCGCCTTGGCGCTGACGTGGAGGTTCATCGTGGTGGCATTCCAGCCGGACACGGTGAACGCTATGCCGTTGCCGTTGGTCAGGTAGACCTCATGGTTCGGCCCGATGTTAGCGTATGTCGCTACGTTGACTTCCTGCGTCGCCTGATTGTAGCTGTCTATGAACAGCGTGCCTTCCGCGGACGAGTTCCACGTCGCCGGGTCTATCAGCACGTCCCTGAGCTGTATGTAGTCGGGGTTGCGCTCGCCCGCTTCGCCGTAAGCGTACCAGCCTGCAGCGGTCACGCCGTCGGGCGTTACCGTGCCGCCGGGGTTGTAGATGCGTATGCCGTCAATGTAGAGATTGTACGAGCCGGTGGCGCGCGTCGCACCCTGCACGGGCGTCACGCCGGAGTTGTCGTTGACCGACACGAACTCGTACTCCGTGCCGGCAGGTGCGCCCACCGCAGCCGCAAAGTCGTAGGTCTCCGCCAGACCGGCGCGCTCGAGCGTCACGGTGTGGTCGAAGAACGGCAGGTATACGGCTGTAACGGTGACGTTGTACTGACCGAACACGAGGTCGTCACAGTGGTACACCGGCACCTGATTGAGCGTCGCGAACTCGCAGTAGGTGTCTACCACGATGTGCTTCTCCGACAGCGTCGTGTTCGACGGATCAGCGGGCACTATGTCGATGAACAGCAGTCCCGTGTCGGGCGCGGACCTCGATACGATGTCCAGACCCGTGCCGAAGAACGTGAACGCGGAGCTCGGCCAGGTGTAGCCCGCATCGGGATTGTCGCGTATTGCCTCGTACATGGCGTTTGTGACGGTGGTAACGCGCGAAGCGCCCATGCCGTCGCCTGTCATCGCGGCGTATATGGCGTCATAGCCGTAGAGCGCGTTTGCAGACGACTGCGGCTGCGCCTGCGCCACTCCCTGCAGCGACCAGGCTATCTCCTGACCGTAGCCGCCGCTTGTGAACGTCATGAACGTCTCCTCATAGAGTATGTTCGTGGCCGGTATTACCGCCACCTGGAGCACGTTGGTCGTGCCGTCGCGGTAGGTGACGTGTATGGAGAAGTCCTCGCGCCCGAGGAAGCCCCTCGACAGCGTGTAGATGATGTCGGGCGTGTTGCTCGACGAGCTCTGATCCACAACCACGCGGCCGTACGCGCCGGTGAGGTTGAGCGCGCCGGTGGAGCTCAGCGCCACGCTCTGCACGTTCCCGGCATCCGTTATGCCGAAGTCGGCGGGAGTAATCGTCACGGGCATGCCGTAGTCGAGCACGAATATCTTGCTGATTCTCGAGCTGTCGATATTGTAGTACAGGTACAGCTCAGTGCTGTCCGCGGACATATCCATCTCCGTGAATATGAAGAAGCCCGAAGCGTACCTGTCGCCTATCTCGGGAAGCGCCGTGGCGTCCGTAAGGTCGTACGGCACGGTCTGCATTACGCCCAGCGCGTTCTGCACAGTGTTGTTCGTGAGGTGCAGCTCGTTGCCGATGACCTGCGTCCCGAAGGCCGCGAACGTGTTGGGCAGGTTGTTGTAGCTCGTGTCAATGCCGAATGAGTAGAACTCCGTGTAGTCCGCGGGAGTGCCCTCGCGGTAGTGAACCGTCAAATCCGACACCTTGGGCCGTATGTATATCCTTATTAGTATGGCATCCCTGTTCGCATCCCACATGAGGTTGCTGTAATAGCCATCGGTGCGCGGGCTGCGCGCGTGGTTGGCGACGACTATATCGTGGTTGCCGTCATCGCTGTACGTCACGCCGTCCCACACGTCCGTCTCGTTAGCATCCCAGGTGAACGCGTTTATCGTAATAGCGTAGTTGCTGCCCTGGGTGTAGGTGAAGGTGCCCGTCTCGGAGGTCACACGGTATATCTCGTAGCCGCCGAGGTCGTTTTCGCTCAGCAGCACCGTGCCTATACCTCTGCCGCCCGTCCAGAAGCCGAATATCGTGGTCTTGTCGCTCAAATCCGCTATGGCGGTGGAGGCGGGCACCGTGGTGCCGTCCGGGTATACGAGCTGGTAAGACGCCGAGCAGTAACCGGGATCGTTGCCCCAACCCCATGCGGCGCCGTTGTTATAGCCCCAGTCCGCGGCGTATATGTCTATCTCCTGCGCAAGACCCGTGTCCTGCAGGTAGTACGCGACGAGCTGGTGGATCGTGCGCACATAAGCCCAGGTGACGCCGTCGGCGGAATACTGCCAGTACCCGTTAACGTATCTAATGCGCGCCATGGGCGAGCCGTTGAGCGTCTCGTCATCGTAGGCGTTCGCAGTCTGCGCGCCGGTGCCGTCGCCTATGGTGTTCACTTCCGTGGTGTCGAGCGCCCTGGTGCGCCAGTACACCGCGGTTCTGTTCGTATTACCCGTTTCCGCCACATTCTGTGCCACCACGTCGGCTAAAACTATGCCGGCTTCGGTGGCGGCATTGGCGTCCGTCGCGTTGATCACGTAATTCTGTGCCCCGGCAGCGGTCTGCGCACGAGCGTTGGTTATCCAGTACTCCACCGTCACGCTCGAACCGGTCAGCGCATCTGTGGGGGGAGCATCAATTACCGTAATGTTGTAGACCGTGCCGCCCAGCGTCGCGCTCGTGGCGCCCGCGGCGACTCCGGTTATGGTGTACCTGTACAGCGTTCCGCCCTCCTGCTGCTCGACAGGATACATGGCGAGCGTCGCGCCATTGGTGCTGGTCGAGCACGTCCAAGCCGTGCCGCTGTACCTTAGGTATCTCGTCGTCTGCCAGAATAATACGGTGGTGGTGTAGGACAACCTGTTATTGGCGTACGTCCACGCCCTAGATGTAGTGCTCAAGCTGAGGTTGTCTCCGCTGGAATACAGATAGTAGGTCGTGCCGCCTATCACCGTGGATATGGTGTATTCGTTCGTGCTGCCGTCGACTGCGGTAAACGTCCAGAGCAGGGCGTCGTCCACGAGCTCGCCGGCACCCGGCAGCGCGGCGTCCGTATAGGATGTGCCGTCAACCGCGAGCGCGTTCGTGCCGCTCGATATTATGTACTGAGCGCCGCTCGTCAAAGTCGTGGCGGCGTCCGCGGCGCGCACGTTGCCGCCGGGCAGCACGATGGTTTCGGGCCCGGTAATGGTGGCTATGCCGGCGTCCGGCGCAACGGTTAGCTCCGCAGGCGCATCGAGGTCAATCGTGTATGTCCCGCCGGACACCAGGGGAACGTCCACCACGTTGGTAACCTCATTCATCACGGCTACGCCCACTACGGAGAAGTGCGGCGCGGTGAAGCGGTAAGCGCCGCCCTCTATCGAAACCGTCGGTATGAGCGCGCTCGTGCCGTCCGCCTCGACCACAAATCCCCTTATGCGGGAGACGTCGTAAGTCCAGCCGGAGGGTATGGGTATGTCAACTTCGGCAGCGCCGGTATACGGCGTACCGTCCGCGTACGCGGGCGTTACGTCATAGGCTACCGCGTCCGCGGAATCCGGTATGGCAGGCGCAGTGGCGGCGGTCACAGTCACGGACGCGACGTCATTCGAGCCGACGCCCACGCCGGTTCCATCGTCGTATATGTAGTTCAGCGGAGGTGTCGCCACGGGTGTGGGTTCGCTCGTGGCGTCAAGCGTCGCCGTGGGGGTGGGGGTGGTCTCGGGGACGTTGATAGTCCCGTCCGCATTGAAGCCGCCCGTCACCACACCGGTGGATATGGAGCCTATGCTGAGGTCATTCATCCTCGCCGCCATGGCGCGCAGGGGCATGCGTATCTTCGCCGCTACCTCCTGCTCGGTCTCCGCGGCGGGGTAATCGCCCCATACGCAGAACATGGCGCCTACGGGGTCGGATATGGTGCTTCCCATGAATGCCGTATTCGAGAAGTTTGCTGCATATGAGTAACCACTGTCAAACTGATCGGTCTTGCCAAGCACATAGTAGAAGTCGCCGTTGGTGTTTATCATGGAGTGGCCCTGGGCGCGCACATACGATGCGGACGCGACCGAGTAACCGCTCCAGCCGCTGGACCAGTAGCAAATCTGTATGTCGGTGTCAAAAGTCACGCTCTGGTTGGCGTAGTATATGCCGTCGTTAAACGCCCTGGGCATCATGCCGAGCGCCTTCGCCTGCGCGGCGAGCGCGTTTACAAAGTCGACATACAGCCCGTACCTGCCGGTGCTGACGAGGTGCCCAAAACCCATCCCGCCTGAGCTGTAAATGTCGTTGGCGTATTCATCCGCGCCTATGTTGAAGTAGCGGCAGCCCTTCTGCGCGAAGTACTCCATGTACTTCTGGGCGAGCGCCTTGGCAAACGCCACCGCATCGTCGGAGAGGAAGCTGACGGAGCTCTCGGAGCCGTTGTAGCCGGCGTTCGCAATGCCCAACACGCCCATGGCGTACACCACGGTATCCATATGGCCGGGCATATTGAGCAGCGGCACAATCTCTATTCCCTGCGCGGTCGCGGCGGCGATTATCTCGTCCATCTCGGCCTGCGTCAGCGCGTTCGGCTCCGTGTTGCCGTTGTTGGCGCTGTATGAGGTGTTGCCGCTGACGATCGCGTTTGTCACGGCATCGTGGCTGTATGTGCCCACCGCCATGTCGTCGAGCAGGAAGCGCAGCCCGTCGTTGCCAAACGCCAGGCAGAGCTCGTTATATCCCGCGGCGCTCATCTCGGTGATAAGCGCGACTATCCAATCCTTTGTGTAGTACTTGCGTCCGCAGTCGAGCATCAGCGTGCGATGCTCCACCGCCGCCTTCTCGTCCTGCACAATTTTACTCAACGCCCCGTCCGCGCTCGCCAGCACGGGTGAGACGCATAGGCTCAACGCCATGATCAGCACTATAAACAGCGCTATGAGCCTGCTGTGACTCCCTCTTTTCATTATTGTTTCCTCCTCCGTCGTACAGTGGTTGCGTGTGTGTTTATGGAATGCCCGCCTTTCGCCTATCTGCAGCAATGGCCAAACAGCTGTTCTAAACGCCGATGCATGCGGAAATAGGGCCATCCGCTGTGGACAGACCGACACTCATCATGCATTCTATCACACAAAATGCGCTTATGTCTACATATTTTGTTGATGTTTTGCTGATTTTTCTATCATTATTCGCGGCATAATTCGACATTCGCAGTCTCGAGCGCGCCTGCCGCCGTTTTGGGCGCGAGTTGACAGCTTCGGGCAAACATCGTATCCTGTAAGCGACTCGGGCGCACGCCCGCAGATTAAGGAGAAATAACGGGCTATGAAACGGTTTGCAGCGGCGGCGATAGCCGTCCTCATTGCGCTCACGGCGGCGGCTTGCGCCGCCGTCGAGGGCGGTTACGGCGCGTACGGATACCCGTCGGACGTCATAACGCTCATAGTGCCCTACGGCGCGGGCGGGACTACCGACGTCGTCGGACGGCAGCTTGCGGCGGCGCTGAGCGAGGAGCTCGGCGTGTCGGTGGTAGTCGAGAACAAGGCGGGCGCTTCGGGTGCAATAGGGTGCCGCGCCGCGCTCGATGCGAAGCCCGACGGCGCGACGCTGCTCTTTGCGGCAGACAGCCTGGGCACGCAGCGCGTCATGGGCATAAGCGATATAAGCTACTCTGATTTTACCCCCATAATGGCGGTCGCAAACGACCCCAAGGTAATAGTGGTGGCGCCGGATGCGCCCTATCAGACCGCGCGCGAGCTCCTCGACGCCATTGCGGCGCGGCCCAAGACCGTGCAGATGGCATACACCGGCCCCGGTGGCTCCGGGCATGTGCAGGCGCTGATACTGAACGAATACGGCTACGAGCCCGCGCTCACCGCGTACTCCTCCGGCTCCGACGGGATAGTGGCGGTCATGAGCGGCCAAGTGCAGTTTACCAACTCCAACTACTCCACCGTGGCGTCATACATAGCTAACGGCGACCTGAGACTGCTCGCGGTGTGCGCCACTCAGCGCCTGGCGCAGCATCCGGACGTTCCCGCGCTCAGTGAGCTGCTCCCCGAAAGCGAGGAGCTGCTGTCCATACCGTACACGCCGCTCAGCCTGCTCGCGCCCAAGGGCGTGCCGGATGCGGCGATAACCGCGCTTCGGGAGGCGTGCGCCGCCGCGGTAAAGTCGCCCGCGTTCGAGGCGTTCATGCTGGACAACAGTATCGACAGGCTCTACGCACGCTACACGACGCTCGACGAGACGCTCGCGTTCTACGCGCAGTGGGAGTCCACGGTGTCCTGGCTGTTGTACGACTCCGGCGCGGCGACGTACAGCCCCTCGGTATTCGGCATAGCCCGACCTTAGTATAATCCGCACATACGGCGAAAGGAGCGGAACCACAAATGCGGCGTTACCTCAAGAACGCGGTCATATGGCAGGGCTTCGCGGCGCTCGCGGCGTCTCTGGCGCTCGCCGCGTACAGCGTGTTCGGCTTTTACGGCGCGGCAGTGCGCACGGAGTGGCTGATGTCGCCGTACCTGTTCCCGCTCGTCCTCAGCGCGCTGGCGCTGCTCCCCGCGCTCGCGCTGCTCGCAGAGGGGCGCGCCGAGGCGCGCCGCCGGTACGCCGACGAGCCCTCCGGCGAGCGTGAAGGCGCGACAACCACGACTCATGCGTACGCGCGGCGTCCGGCATGGACCGCGGCGCTCGCCGTGGCGGCGTGCGCGCTGTATGTCGCGCTCATGGAGCTGATAACGTTCATTCCGGCTACGGCGCTGTTCCTGTTCGCCGCGCTCGCGCTGCTCGGGGAGCGCAGATGGTGGCTTAACGCCGTCATTTCGCTCGGCGCTCCGCTCGCGCTGTACGCGCTGTTTGAACTGGCGCTGCGGCTGCGATTGCCCTGAGGGTCGCCATGGAAGCGCTGCAGGGCATGTTTGAATTCTTCACTGATATACGCTTCGTGCTGTTGTGCTTTGCGGGCGCGCTGACGGGGCTTTTTGTGGGCGCGATACCCGGTCTGTCCGTGTCCATGGCGACTGCGCTGCTCGTATCCATAACCTACGCCTGGAACACCAACGACGCGCTGGCCGCCATAATGGGCGTGTACGTGTCCGGAGTGTTCTCGGGCGCGATATCCGCCATACTCATCAATATACCGGGCGCGCCTTCAAGCGTGGTCACCACTCTTGACGGCTATCCGCTCGCCCGGCGCGGGGAATCGCGGACTGCGCTGCGCTACGCCGCCGTCTACTCGTTCGTGGGCAGCGTGTTCGGCTTCGCGGTGCTCGCTCTCGCGGCTTACCCGATCACTTCGATAGCGCTCAAGTTCCAACCCATCGACTACTTTCTGCTGGCGCTATTTGGGCTCACCGCTGTCGGCGGACTGACGGCAAAGAGCTTCTCCAAGGGGCTCTTGAGCGCCGCGCTCGGCATATTCCTGTCCCTCATAGGCCTGGACCCGGTCGTGGGCACGCCCAGGCTGACATTTGGCATCGAGGAACTCGCCGCCGGCATCTCCACAGTGCCCGCGCTCGTCGGGCTGTTCGGCTTCGCAGAGGTGCTGACGCTGCTCGCAGGCGGGCTCGAGGAGAGCGGCGCGCCGAGCGATGACAAGTCCAAGCCGCGCGACGGCAAGCTGCTGCGCCACCTGCCGCTGTCCATGGTTTACAGCGCCATAGGCGCATTTGTGGGCGCGCTCCCGGGAGCGGGAGGCCCAGTCGCATCGTTCCTCGCCTACGCCGCGGCAAAGCGCATGGTCAAGCGGCCCTCCCGACCCTTTGGCGAGGGCGCCGTCGAGGGCATAGTCGCCTCCGAAAGCGCCAACAACGCCTGCATAGGCGGCGCGCTGATACCCATGCTCACGCTCGCGGCGCCGGGTGACGCCGTCACCGCCATAATACTCGCCGTGTTCTACGTTCACGGGCTGCAGCCCGGCCCCACATTCCTCAACACCAACGCGGACAGCTTCCACGCCATACTGGCGGGCGGGCTGCTCGCAAGCGCGTTCCTGCTCGGCCTGGGGCTGCTCGTGGCGCCGCGCGCCGGCAGGCTCGTAAGGGCGCCCAAGCGGCTGCTCCTGCCGGTGGTGACCGTGCTGTGCGTCATAGGCGCTTTCGCGTGCAACGGCAGGCTGTTCGACGTGGCGGTGATGCTGCTGTTCGGCGTGCTGGGCTTCTTCCTCAGACGCAACGGCTTCAGCGTCGCCTCCGTCACGCTCGGGCTCGTTTTGGGCGGCATGATGGACTCCAACTTCCGCCGCGCGGTGTCGCTGGCGTCCACCGCCGACAACCCGCTCGCCGCCATGTTCCTGCGGCCAATTACGATCGCGCTGCTCGCGCTCACGCTCCTCAGCATCGTCGCCAACATACCCGCCGTCAAGCGACTGCTCGCTAAACGGCGCTGAGGCGTCCTCACGGAGCCCGGCGCGGCCCGGCGCGCATACGCGCGCCGGCGTGCGCGCTTGCGCACGCCAAAACGGCTCCGCCGTTTCGGCCGCGCCCCCGCTTCCCGCCCGCGGGAAGCGCTACCTTGCGGGCGGGTGGGCGGGGCGGAGCGATAGCGGAGCAATAATAAAGAGCCGCCCCCGCGGGGGCGGCTCTCGCAGCTCTTATCTCACATTGCCGCGCTCAGCCGTCAGCCGCCCAGCATCGCGGTGCGGAGCATCAAGAGCGCGTCGCTCATATTGACATCTCCGTCGCCGTTAGCATCGCCAACCAAGAGCTGCGCCTCGTCGAGTTCTCCCAGTCCGGAGGCGTAGCGCATAACCAGCAGCGCGTCCAAAGTGGTAACGGTTCCGTCGCCGTCCACATCACCCAGCAGCGCATATTGCGCAAACACCTGTATGTTCGCCATTACGGGCGAACCGTCATACGTCCAACCGGCGAACACGAAGCCCGCATGCGCCGGCGCGTCGGGGAACGCCGTAATGACGGAGCCAGTCTCGACCGTGCGCGCTTCTATGACGCCGCCCGTAACGCCGTCTATGAACTCCACCGTGCGGCTTTCCGCTTCGTGCTCCGGCACGCAGAACAGGCCGACTAACTGCGTCACGAAGCCCTCGTTGACACTGCCCAGCCAGGACGTCGCGGCAGTCTTGGGGTCTATTTCAACGAGCCCGTCCGTGATGCCCGATTCGGAGTTGACGCAGTACAGCGCCCACACGAGGCGGTTATTGTTGTGGTCGTACGTCATGGATTGGTCCGCGGCGGGTTCATAACCCGTATTCCCTATGAGCGTGGCAGCTCCGGTATCGAGGTCTATTTCATACAGGCCCCCGAAATAACGCTCTATGGTATATGCTGTGCCGTCCGTGGATATTGCAAGCGTTATGCCCGGCACCGTCATGCCCGTCACAACGCAGTGCTGCGCGAGCGCGCCGGTCGCCAGATCCAATGTGTATATCGCGGAGGTATTTGACGCCGCGAGCAGCATGTACATGGCGTTGTCCGCGTAGCTGTACGCCATGTCGACGACGCTCACAGAGCTGTCGGGCAACTCTATGTTAAACAGGAGTTGGCAGGTGGGGTCATCTATGGTCATGGTGTATATGGCCCTTGCGCCATAGCCGTATATAGTGCCGTCGTAGTACTCCATCGCCATGAATATGGGATTGTTGATTGTCGCCAAGGTGGTATACGAGCCCAACTCCGCTTCACTGAAGGCCACGAAATCAAACCTGCCGCCGGTGCTGTTCATGTGCCTGTAACCGTAAAACGTCTGCGGGTCGTTCGGCGCGGTAACCACCGCCAGCGCATGTGCGGTCACACTGCCGTCGAATGTCGATGCGGTAATAACGGCGCGCCCCATTCCGACGCCCGTCATGATGCCGTTCTCATCCACCACTGCCACGCTCTCATCGGAGGAGCTCCATATTATCGTCTTGTTCGTGGTATCGGCGGGAAGCAGCGTGTAATTCACGCTCGTCACGGAACCGCACGCGACGCTGTACATCTCCTCCAGGACTATGCTCTCGGCAGGTATGGCTTCGAGCAGCTCCACATTGTCGACGTACGCCGCGTCGGACAGTGCGGATATCTCATCATCTTTTTCAAAGACCCACGCTATACGGTACTCGCCCGGCTCCGCTATGTCGATTATCTCCGTGACAAACTCCCCGTTCACGGCGCGCAGCTGCACAGCCTCCTCGTAGTTTATGTACAGTGTGGGGTAATCAAAGCCCTCCTCTGCGTCGTTCATCCAGTCGAAGCTGAGCCGACAGGGTTCAGTTACGGTTATAATCGTCTCTATGTAGCCTGCCGAGAACGGGCGGTGGTTCGTGCTCGCAGCCCAAGTGCGGACGCCGTCCGTATCGGTCGTCCAGGGGTACAGGGTACCCGTGTGGAAGGTAAACTCCCCGCCCTCAATATTGAGCGCCGCGCCGAGCGCCGGGCTGTCGTTGTACACGGGCAGGGTTTCCGCTACCGTTACGGTGCCGTCCGCCAACAGCTCTAACATGTCTATGTTGAGATAGAACATGTCAGTCGTGTCAAAATGCCTGAAGGCTATATACACGGTTTTGCCTATGTACTCGCTTATGTCGGCGTAGTAGCTTACCCATTCGTGCACGGTATCGCCCTCGTACAGCACATCCTCAAAGACCTGGGGATCCTCGCTTATCAGGAGTTGGAAGTGCTCCCGATTGGCTTCGGCGTCCTGCGAACGCGCCATGAAGCGCATTACTACCTCCGTGTTGTTCGCCCCGAGCGTGATAGCCGGGGAAACGAGGTAGTTGTCCGGGGTAAGCGGGCTCCCGTAGGGCTCGTAGTATGATGCGCTGGACATGTTGGCTGTGCCGTCCGCGCTCACAGAATGCCCAAAGAGATAGTTCTCGTAATCGCGCGTCCACTCGAACGTCAAGCCGTCGCCGTCCGCATCTATCGCGCTCCACCCGCAATAGAGCGGATTTGCACTCTCAAAGCTGGTGCTCCATTTTACGTCGCCGTAATACACCCGCGGAATGTTGCAGTCCGCAAGATAGACGGTGTCGTTTCCGTCATCCACAGAGCCGTCCTTCTCATATGTGAATACCAACCTGTAATTCGCCGTTGCAGGAGCGTTCCACGCCGCCATGCTCCACTCGACCTCGCCGCTGGCGGAGAAGACGTCATTATACGTCACATCGGTGTCGAGGTTTATAACCGACAAGAACAGCTCGTCGCAGCCGTCCTCCGAAGACGCGGCATAGTAGAAGGAAAGCGTGGCGCCCTCTTCCATGTAGCATTCGGTGTACATTTCGGCTACGCCGTCGCTCGTGTATTCTATATTGCTCTTTGCGCACGCCATGCCCAGGTACTCATACGGCACCCAAGAGTTGGCTACCGCTATGTAATTGTTGGCATTGCCATCGGCGTTCATGACATCGTTGAGCGTGGGGGCGTTCGGATCGACGGGCAGCACCGCCACATCGTCCAGCCACACCGTATCCTCGCCCTCCTCAGCGCTGCCGTCCTTGGAATAGACCAGGCGGAAGCTGTGCGACCCCGCTTCCGTGGCCGTATAGCTCTCAGTCTTCCACTGCGTTTCGCCGGAGCGCGTCATGACGACCGCATCGTTATCATACAGGCGGAATACGTCATAGCCCGCCTCCGTGCTGCACTTTACGGAGAACGAAAGCCGTTCGCCCGCGGCCATTTCCACGGTAAAGCTTATCCCCGTCTCAGTGTCGTCCAATCCCGCGATGTTGCTGCACACCGCACCCTCGGCGTTTCCGCCCGCGTCCTCGCAGAGCAGCCAGGGATTGACCGCATCGTTCTCAAAATCGATGCCTCCGCCCTCGGCGTTTAACGCCGCATCAAATGAGTCGATAACTTTCGTCACCGCCGCAAATGCAGGGTTGACTGCAAATGCCGCAAGCATAAAGACCGAAAGCAATGCCGCGCATAGTTTCTTCATAAAGCGTTCCTCCTTAGTAGTCCGGCTCGAACCCGGTTAATATATTCATTATGATAAACTGTCGTCTATATAATTGTCAATGATTATTTTGTTAATGCTTGACAAACCCCGCGTCTGCGGACATAATGGTATTGATTACCGCCGGCGGGGCTTAAACGCCTGCGTCCGGCGCAATTCACCATGAAATACGGAAGTAGGGACAGTTGACGATGGTTATTTCATCCACACCAAACTACCTGTTTGAAGCTATGGCGTACTACGACCGCCGCGCCAACGGCGGGTCGCTCTGCGGCGTGAGAACCTCCATGATAGCCTCCGGGGACGATGCGCAAATAGCGCACGCGGTCGCCCTCGCACCTTTGGTTGAGCTCGAAAGCCGGTTGAACGAGGAGCTGGACTTCAGCCAGGAGCAGATAGAGTTTTACTTTGGAAGCTTGGACGGCGCCTCGGGCGGCCTGTCCTGCGACAACCGAGCTATGGTGCTGTTGCGGCTGTTCATTCAGCGCGACACGCCGTTTGATGAGCTGATAGACGACATGCTCGCAATGAGCGACGAGGAGTTCGCCTACGCGGCGGTATTTGGCATGAACGGGCGCAGCGAAGTCACCATGGCGGCGGGACGCGGCGAGTTGAGCGATTACTTCGAGATGATCAGCAGCTCCTCGCGCAGCGACGGAGTGAAGTGGCGGATTTGCGAGACGCTGATGCTCCGCAAAAAGCACCTGCGCGCCATCCAGCCAATGCTCGCGAAAGCCATTGAGCTCATCAGGGAAAACGACGCCCTGTACGCTCCGCTCGTGGCAGGTTTTCGCACGAGTTGCGACAGAAACCCGCGCTTTGCCGACGAAATGACCGAAAAGCTCGGGAGCAGGCGCTCGTCTTTCTGCGACGAGCCGGTCCGCCTGTGTCCGCTGCTATTTGCGCCGGTAGGGTATTATGTGTTCGGGAGCACGGACGACGACGATTCGTTGTTGGACGCAAATCTCCTCATAGGTGTGCTCACGGAGCAGTACTTCACCGAGAATAAGCCCCTGTTTGACGCGGGCGCGCTGTCCTCGCTCGCTATACTCTGCGACAAGACGCGCTTCCTCCTGCTGCGCCGGATAGCTTCCGAACCCGCGTACGGGCAGCAGCTCGCGGAGGAGATGGGCATGACCACGCCGAACATATACCATCACATGGGCAAGCTCGTGCAGGCAAAGCTGGTGAGCACGAAGATTGACCGCAACAGGAATTACTACACCATAAACAAGAGCTATATCGCACAGATACTGGACGAACTCCGCGAGACACTGCACTGCTGACGGCGGCGCTTGGCCCCGGCTGCTCGCTAAACGGCGCTGAGGCGTCCTCACGGGGCCCGGCGCGGCCCGGCGCGCATACGCGCGCCGGCGTGCGCGCTTGCGCACGCCAAAACGGCTCCGCCGTTTCGGCCGCGCCCCCGCTTCCCGCCCGCGGGAAGCGCTACCTTGCGGGCGGGTGGGCGGGGCGGAGCGATAGCGGAGCAATAATAAAGAGCCGCCCCCGCGGGGGCGGCTCTTTGTGCGCGCGGGACGCGTCAGTCATGCGCGCACATGCTAAACCACGTTATGCCGTCGCGCGGGACGCGCAATTCCACGTGCGGCACCGTTGCGACGTCGTACTCGCCACCGTGCTGACGAAGCCCGAAGCGCTCGTAGAGCGCGCGCTCCGCCGCCGGCACGGCGCAGGCTATCTGCTCGCCCGCCAGCGTCTGAGCCTTGTACAGCATCAGCCGCAGCATCAGCTCGTAATAGCCCTCGCGCTCGTATGTCTTATCGCAGAAAAGCCTGTCAATGCGCGTGAGCCCGCCGTCCGGATACATACGGGCGACAGCCGCTCCCGCGCCGTCGTGCATGACGCGCAAGTGCGCCGCTATGGTGTCAAACCAGTCAAACTCCAGCTCCGGCGGCACCCCGAGCGCGCCGGCGCGCAGCGTCCTGAGCCGCTTCACATCGTCAAAGTCCATCATCCCGTATGTCCACTGAGTTATAAACATGCACGCCTCCGGGTCGCAAAGTAATGACAAGAGAATCATACCCCGCTTCAGACCCGTTTGCAAGCCCTACTCGACGCGCAGCGCCACTACGGTCATGTCGTCGGCAGCGCCCCGGCGCGCAGCGCCGTCCAGCAGCGCCTGCGCCGTCTTTTGAGCGGTCTTCGTTTCGCGCGCGCAGTCCAGCACCGCCGAGCAGATCCCGTCCTCCAACGCGTCGGACACGCCGTCTGTCGCCATCACGACGACGTCGCCGCGCCTCAGCGCTATCAGGTGCGTGGCGGGGGAGGCGCACGCAAGTATACCCGCGGGCAGCGCTTCCGCATAAAGGCGCACGACTTTCCCCTCGCGCACCAAAAAGCTGGGAGGCGCGCCGAACTTGATGAACTTGGCGCTGCCATCCCGCCTGTCAAACAGCATACAGTCCACGGTCGAGTATATCTCCGCATCGCTGTTGCGCTTTACGAGCATCCGGTTGAGGCACTCGAGCGCCTCGTCCGGCTCGAAGCCCGCCTCTATGAGGCGCGTCAGCATGGCTATCGTGGAGGAGCTCTCCTCGTGCGCCGCTTCCCCGGAACCCATACCGTCGCTCAGCGCCACCAGAGTCAGCGGGCCCGCTGCGCACACGCCCATGCTGTCGCCCGACTGCGGCATGCCGTCCTTCGCCCTGCCCGCCGCGCCCACGCGCAGTTTGTAGCGCAAAGTCCCCTCGTAGCGGGTTTCGGACAGCCGGCGGAGCATGCTGGACACGCCGCACAGCTGTCTTGCGGCAAATCCCTCGGGGCTCTCCGCGCTCTCCACGCAGACCTGCGCCACCCCGTCCAACGCGTCTGCGGTGAGCGCCAGCCGGTGGTTCAGTTCCGATATGCGCTCGAGCGCATTCCTCTCCGCGACGCTGTACCTGCTGAACGCCAGCTTTCTGCAAAAGCCGTCCGGCAGGAGCGCGTAGGCGAGCGCCGCGAGCAGCGCTTCGGGAATGGACAGCAGCCCCGTGAGCGATACGGAGAGCGACATGAGCGCCGCAGCGAGCGCGAATGCAAATGCGAGAACGTACTTTGGAAGGCGCTTGAGCGCTCCGGCGGCAATGGCGCAAGCGGCGAGCGCGCCCACGAACGCCATGGAATCCCCCGCAAGCGTGCGTCCAAGCCCGAGCGCTATGGCGGGCACCGCCGCGAGCATCCCGTTCTGCGACGCGGCGCAGAGCGCGACTATCGCCGCCGCTACGCAACCCAGGCGCACGCCCGCTATGCTCGACGAGCCAAATGCGGCCGCAAACAACGCGAGCGCAAACAGCAGCCCCGTCAGCTCCGGATATGACGGCACGTCCTTGCGCCACACCGCTCGCACGCAGTCGTGGCCCAGTGACAGCGCGAACGACAGCGCAAAGGCAAGCCCTGCCGCCGCAAGCCCGGTGAGTACTGCTTCGGCATTTGACGCGCACAGCAGCGGTACGGGGACCACGAGCGCCGCCGCAAGCGCCGCGCTCTTTCCGGCGGGCGTGATGCCGCCGCGCACCGCCGCCGCTATCGTCACGCTTGCAAACACCATGGCGATTGCCGCCAACGCATGCCAATCTGCCGTCGCGAGCGCGCCCAGCATGCCGCCAATGCTCGCCGCGGGCGCGTATTTGCAGTTACGCTGCAGCCATGAGCAGCCCACGACCGCCAAGCCCAGCGATATTCCCCGCACATGCGCCATGCACAACATCAGCGAAAATGCGAAGTACGTCGTATTTGCAACGGCGCTCTGCGGCGTAAGCTCGTTGTCTATCCATTCCCTGAACTTCGCAATGATTCGCGGCATGACGTTCCTCCCCGTATTCGTTTTAGACATTCATTATGCGTCTTTGGGCGTGTAGTATGCAGTCGAAACCCATCACTATTACTGTCGGCGCGTGGCTTATGCTGTCACCGCGCGGCAATGCGTTCTCAAGCCGCCGCGCGTGTGATACAATCCTTATGGCAGGAGGTATGATGAGATGAGCGATGAAAGACGCGATGCGCGCGGGTTGACCGAAGCGGAGTTTCTCGCGGCGTATGACGAGAACAGGTATCGGCATCCCTCCGTGACGACGGACATGGCGATATTCACGCGGGTGGACGGGGAGCTGAAGCTGCTCATGATAAAGCGCGCCAATCACCCGTTCATAGGCGGTTACGCGCTGCCGGGCGGCTTTCTGGAGATGGACGAGAGCCTCGAGGCGTGCGCCGCGCGCGAATTATTCGAGGAGACCGGCGTGGCGGATGTGCGCTTCTACCAGGTCGGCGCGTACGGGGACGTCGACCGCGACCCGCGCACGAGGATAGTGAGCGTGCTGTACACCGCAATGGTCGAGCGCTGCTCCCCCAGGGCGGGCGACGACGCGGCGGCGGCGCAGCTGTTCTCGGTGTTCATATCCGCCGCCGGCGAGGACGAAAGCGGCTGCCCGCTGTATGAGCTCACACTCTGTGGGGAGCGCCGCCTGCATTCGGTGCTCAAGCGCGAAGCCGGCGCGTGCGTGCGCACCCGCGTCGTGACAAGCGACGTCGCCAGCGATCACGCCGCCATGGTATTCGACGCATATTCGCTGTTGGCTGCAAACGGCATTATCCCCTCGTGAGCCGCGCGCCGCGCAAGCTGCTGCGCCCGGCAGGCGAAAACATTTAATTGCAGTATTGCGCGTGAAATGATAAAATGCGATAAATTGATGGGAGGTACTGCATAACTATGCGGCGCATATTGACGATTGTACTCATACTGGCGCTTATCATAACGCCGGTTGCCGTGCTTGCGGACGCGGGCGGCTTTGGCGGCGGCTCAGATTTCGGCGGCGACTCCGGTTCCAGCTGGGGCGGTTCCGACTGGAGC